>DASRBR010000349.1:0-5507 GCA_035653495.1 Verrucomicrobiia bacterium | reverse complement strand
GCCGAAATCAGGAATCGCCAAAACGTCTTGACAGATATCTCCCAGTTTGTTCGTGTCGCGTGCGATGCTCCAGAGCGCGTCAGCCAAATAAAAGCATTTCCAGTCAGGCAAATTGGTTTCCGCCTGGCGCAACAAAGGAACCGCAGGCTTCGCGTCCGGCCCAATATCTTTCGCCAGTATCGAAATATACATTAAATAACGCTCATGGAAATCCATACTGTCCCAGCGGGGGCGTGCGGCAAGGATTGACCACGCTAATTTGTTTTCCTCACCAAGCAATTTCATCACGAGCGCGACAGGAGGGTCTTTCTTTCCCCGAATCCGCCAAAGCGCTTCAGCTGAAGCGATGCGAATGGCTGCGTTGGGATCGTCGAGATTCTTTGTGAGTATCGGGACTGCGGATTTCGCTTTTTCACCTAAATCGCCCAATGTGAAAATGGCCTGCCAGCGAACACTTATATCTGTGGCCTGGGCGCGATCAATGAGCGCGGCAAGAATTTCGGCGTTCGTCACTCCAATCTCGCCAATCAGTTCGGCAGCATACCCAGGCGCGCCGAAATTGGCGCCCTTGAGAAACACCAGGAGCCGCGGCAAATCCTCCGGTTTCGGGCCGATCTGCTGGACGGCATAATAGGCAAAATTGATTGTTCCAGGTTCGTTGAAGCAATCGAGGAGTTCCGGCATCGCAGGTCGCGCAACCGGCCCGAAAAGACTCAGACATTGCGCAGCGGCAATGGACAAGCGCTGGTAATAAAAAGAATCAGGCGCAGCCGGCAAATGGCGCTCCAAAGCTTTGGGCAATTTGGCGTGGAGAAAGACGAGCAACTTGTTTTTAAAAGACTTTTTTCGGCACAAAGCCTGCCGCAAATAAGGGACTGCTCGTGGGCCGAAATGATAGATGGCATTGGCGGTCTGGTCATCTAATTCAGGTGCTCGTCGTTTCGTGAGCTCATCCAGATATTCGCCAAGGCGCTTTCCTTGATAAGTGGGTTCCGGTTGTAGAAAAACGCTCCCTGCAAAGATCACCAGCACGAGAAGCAACATTGCAGGTAGGAGTCGCCGGAGCCATTTCCTCATGGCTTGATTATGGAATTCGGGGATTTGGAAAGCGAGCGGAATTGATAGGCAAGTTTGCCCAAGCCGTGCCGAAAGAATAGTCACGCCCAATTGTGGCTTTTCCTCTTGCATTGGTGAAAAAGTTTTCGGAATCTCCAGCCGCACGAACGAAAACTCAAGCGCGGTCACGGAATTTTTTATGACCAGCCAGATCATTGCCCTGCGCATTGCCACCGGTTTTTTGTTCGCAATCGTGGCCTGGCGGATTTGGCGGGTTGTTTCTCCGGGTGATTCGCTTCAAGACCATCCGGCATTTTTTTTCATTCCGGTCGTCCTTTGCCTGCTCGTCATCGAATGGCCCCGTATCGTCTGGCCGCATGAATTGAACATGGACGAGTCGCAAATGCTCGCGCAAGCGGCGCGGTTCCTGGTGCATCCGGTTCCCTGGCGGGATGTCGACGGCACCACGAGCGGTCCGTTGAATTCACTCTTGTTGTGCGTTCCAATATACTTTGGCGCGCCGGCGGACTGGCACACGAGCCGGATGGTTTTGTGGGTTTTGCAATGCGTGACGCTCATCTTCCTTTATCTCGCATTGCGTGTTTTCGCCTCGCGAGCGGAGTCGCAAGTGGCTTTGCTGCCAACCATCCTGTTTTATGCGTTTGCCGAAGGGTTGGATTACACTCCTTATTGCAGTGAAGCGCTGCCCGCGCTGCTCATTTCGGCGGCGTTGTGGATTTTGGCAAAGGAATGGAAATCCGACCGAGTCTCGGTCTGGCCGATGCTCATTCTCGGTTGCCTGGCGGGAACGATTCCTTTTGCGAAGATGCAAGCCGCCCCGCTGGCGGTGTTTCTCGTGATCGTTGCCGTAATACTGGTGCGTTTCAAAAGTTTTCGGGATGGCGCGCGGAAACCGGATGCATGGCAAGCATTTGCCGCAATCCTCATCGGCGCACTGCTGGTGCCTGGTTTGATTCTCGGGGCGGTGTTTGCGAAGGGTGCGTTTCGCGATTTTTGGATCTCATACATACTGGCTTCGTCAGCGTACGGCGGGCAAACAGCCTTTTACATCAAGGCAGCACGTCTTTGTCTCCTTCTGGCCAACACTGATTTCGCTCGCTATTTAACGAGCACGATGGCCATTCCAGTCGGGCTGATCTTCGTGTACCGCGGCAAGATGGACAGATTGGGGCGGCAGCTTGCAGTTCCGTTTATGGTGCTCCTGATGCAAATCGTTTTGACTCTTTTTTGCTTCTTCGCGGCCGGAAAGAATTTTCCGCACTACAACTTTCTGCTGGTTCCTCCGCTGACGCTTTTGTTCGGGTTGGCTTTTGTGGGCGCGAGCACGCTCGAGCGCGGTCAGACCGAAGCCGGCCAGGAACCCCGCGGCTTGCCGCTGAAATTCGCCGCGGCTTGCGCGCTGTTGATCGGGTTTCAGGTGCTCAATGTGCCAGGCTATGTTGGCTTTGCAAAATATTTGGTGAAGAGTCGGGATGAGTATCCGACGTTTGCCGTGGTCAAATCTGCGCTGGCTGCGGCCCGACCGGGCGAATCCATGGCCATCTGGGGCTGGATGCCGCGTTATTATGTGGAAACCGGTCTTTACCCTGGCACACGGGATGCGGTGGGGCATTACGTCATCTCGAGCGGACCCTATCAAGATTACTTCCGGTCGCGGTTTTTGCGAGACATGGAACAAAACCGACCGGTGCTGTTCCTTGATGCCGTGGCTGGCGGGATGTTTATCTGGAACTGGAAGGTCATGGACCGACATGAATGCTTTCCGGCGCTCACTAAATTCATCGATGACAACTATTCGCTTTACCTCACGGTCTCTTACACGAATTCGACGCGAATGGCCGCCTGGCCCGTCCGCCTCTATGTGCTCAAGGAACGCATGGCCGAATTACGGTTGACGCCCACGCAACTGACGGTGCCGGACTTGAGAATCCCTTCCCGGCAGGCTTCCGCAAAATGAATCAGGGCGCGGAATAAGCCATTGCGAGCAAGGGCGGCCAATGCATATCATCCACGAAATTTTTTTATGACCGGGCAAATCATTGCGCTGCATATTGCCACTGGCGTTCTGTTTGCTGTGGTTGCGTGGCAGATTTGGCGGGTTTTTTCCCGGCCCGATCGATTGCCGGACCATCCGGCATATTTTTTTGTTCCCGTCTTTCTTTGCCTGCTGTTCATCCGCATCCCGCATATCAGTTGGCCGAATGAACTGAACGTCGATGAGTCGCAAATGCTCGCGCAAGCGATGCGATTTCTGGTGCATCCGGTGCCCTGGAAAGATGTGGACGGGACGACGAGCGGCCCGTTGAATTCCCTTGTATTGAGCGTGCCCATTTACTTCGGCGCGCCGGCTGATTGGCAGACGAGCCGGACGGTTTTATGGGCCTTGGAGTGCGTGACGCTGGTCTTTCTTTATCTTGCGATGCGCGCTTTCGGGTCGCGCGCGGAGGCACAACTAGCTTTGCTGCCGACCATCCTGTTTTATGCGTTTCCGCAGCGGACGGACTATATCCATTACTCCAGCGAAACGGTCCCTGTATTGCTCATTTCAGCCGGGCTGTGGATGTTGGTAAAGGAATGGAATTCTGAACGCGCTTCGATCTGGCGGATGTTCCTCACGGGTTGCCTAACGGGAATGATTCCTTTTGCCAAGTTGCAGGCTGCGCCGCTGGCGGTCTTCCTGCTCATCGTCGCTCTTATGCTGGTGCGTTTCAAAAATGTCCGCGGCGGTCAGCTTACCGCGGAGGGGTGGCAATTATTTGCGGCGATCGTTGCCGGTGGAATGCTGGTGCCTGGGTTGATTCTTGGAATCGTGTTTGCGAAGGGAGCGTTTGGAGACTTCTGGATATCGTACATCCTCGCCTCGGCCGCCTACAGCTTGCATCAAACGGCTTCCATGAAGCGTGTGCTTGTCTGGATTTTGCTGACTGCCACACCTGATTTCACCCTGTATGTTGAGAGCGCGGTCGCGGCGCTGGTTTTGCTGCTGGTGGTATGCCGCGGCCGGATTACGAGGTTGGGCCGCCAGCTTTCTGTTCCCCTTATTGTGGTCCTTGTCCAAATCGTTTTGACCCTGCTCTGCATCTACTCGGCGGGAAAAGGTTTTCTGCACTATAATTTTCTACTGGTTCCACCATTGGCCCTTTTGTTCGGGCTGGCTTGCGTTGCTGCCGGGAGGATTGCTGGCTTTCAAAATGAAGCTGGCTCAAAATCACTGGCTTTCAAAGTGACATTTGCAGCGGTGTGCGTGATCGGGTTTCAAGTTCCCAACGTGCCCGCTTATTTCTATTTCGCCCAAAGTTTGGCTCAGTCTCGCGATACTGGTTCAGCCTCCGTTTTCGTCA
Source organism: Verrucomicrobiia bacterium (assembly GCA_035653495.1). Lineage (GTDB taxonomy): Bacteria > Verrucomicrobiota > Verrucomicrobiia > Limisphaerales > Pedosphaeraceae > DATAUW01. Next base: position 1,089 of record DASRBR010000349.1, on the reverse strand, counting down.
AATCAACCCTGGCTGCAACGCAACCCGGCGAATCCATGGCCATTTGGGGCTGGATGCCGAGTTATTACGTGGAGACCGGGCTTTACCCCGGGACGCGGGATGCAGTGGGACATTACGTCATTTCGATGGGACCGTATCAAAATTATTTCCGCTCACGCTTTTTGCGGGACATGGAGCAAAACCGTCCGGTGCTTTTCGTGGATGCCGTGGCTGGTGGGGTATTTTTAGGGAACTGGGGCGTGAAAGATGGGCACGAAAGTTTTCCCGAGTTGGCAAATTTCATTCACGAGAACTACTCACTTTACCTCACCATTCGTTATATGAATTCGAAAACCACCAACTGGCCCGTCCGCCTCTATGTGCTCAAGGAACGGATGGCAGAGCGGCAGTTGAAGCCCACAGAACTCATGCTGCCAGAATTAAAATCAATTCCCTAGCCGGTTTCTCGCGGGAATCAGAGCGTTCGGCCCGCCAACGGAGGCAAAAATCGAGAATCATTCATATCATCATATCCAGATACATTGATATTTTTATACTTGATTCAGCAGGAGAACGGGTTATGATTGTTCTCTGTGAATCAGGACACGGACAAAACGATTTCTCGCGGTGAGCAACTGGCTCAGCTTTTGCGCGAGCGCATCGTCATCATTGACGGCGCGATGGGCACGATGATCCAGACTTACAAGCTGGATGAAGCGGCGTTTCGCGGCGAGCGTTTTGCGGACTGGCCCAAGGACCTCAAAGGCAACAACGACGTTCTGAATGTCACGCGGCCGGAAGTCATTGAGGAAATCCATCGACAATATCTGGAAGCAGGCGCGGACATCATCGAGACGAACACTTTCAATTCGCAGGCGATTTCGCTGGCGGATTACAAGATGGAAACGCTGGGATACGAGCTTTCCAAAGCAGGCGCGGAATGTGCGCGTCGCGCGGCCGATAAAGTCATGGCCGACCAACCGGGACGGATTTGTTTCGTCGCCGGAGCCATGGGTCCGACGACGCGCACGTCCTCGATTTCGACGGATGTGAATAATCCTGCCGCGCGCGGGACGACTTACGATGAACTGGTCGAGGCGTATTACGACC
>DASRBR010000348.1:0-10812 GCA_035653495.1 Verrucomicrobiia bacterium | reverse complement strand
TGGCCAAAAGCCAATGCCTGAGAGAATCGAACTCGTCCGCGCCACTGCCCTCCTGCCTGCAGGCAGGAGGGCAGATCCATCTTCCAGTCCCATCGCAACAAGACAAGGATAGACGGAAAGCGAGATACAAGAGGGACAGGGTGAGGGGGACCGCGATACGTTTCAATCCGATGCTGGTTCTGCAAATGCGGCGACGGTCAAAATTTGCGGTTCCTGCGGCACAGCCGAGACCCCTACTCACCTGGCTGACTACACAATCTCAGGCACAACAAATGGTTTGCGGTATTTACGGGTGAGCATCCGGTTGGCTGCATGATCGTTGGTGAAACGTTCGCCTTTGGGGTCCATCTTCAGCAGCGCGCCGAGAGTCAAGGGAGTTTTGGCAAGATCAACCGCGTTGGCTTTGAGATGATTTTCCATGCGGTCCAATGATTCCGCCAGTTCATGATTGTCGCGAACGGCTTCGAGCAAGGCCTCAGGTTGTGTCGGGTGGCCGAGACGATAGGAAATGTTCCCGGTGTGGCACAGGGAACTGGAAATATGCCCCTCCAAAATGTCCGCGTTCAAATCGCTGGATTTCCGGCTGCGAACGGCCTTGATGAAGTTGGCGTAGTGACTTTCAGAGCCGTCGAAGGTCCGGATCGGCTTGTCATCATTATCGAAGACATTGACCTTGGTGTAGGAAGGAATCACCGCATAGCCATGCTCGCATTCGACGACGACGCCGATTTTTGCGCCGTGGATGTTGTCCATGGTGTCCGAACCCTCTTTGCTTGGAAGCCCGCGCACTTCAAAAAAGAGCGGCGCAGCGGGATAATCATGCAGCACCAGAAGCGTATTCGGCGTGGTGCCGTCATCTTCGTAGCCAAGCCGCCCGCCGATGCTCAAGATGCGCGGTGAAAGCTCCTTTTCGCCCAGCACCCAACGGGCGATGTCCATCTGGTGAATGCCCTGGTTGCCAAGGTCGCCGTTGCCAGTGGGCCAAACCCAATGCCAATCGTAATGCAGCCGCGCGCGGCGCAATGGTTCCAACGGCGCTGGTCCCGTCCACAAATCGTAATCCACCGATTCTGGAACTGGCTGAGGCCCGGTGGTTTTGCCGATGGAGGGGCGCCGTTTGTAACAAAGCCCGCGCACAAGTTTGATCTTTCCGAGGTTCCCCTCCTGCAACCATTGAATGGCCTCCCGGATGCCCGTGCTGGAACGGCATTGTGTGCCGGTTTGGACGATTTGGCCGCGCTTGCGGGCGGCCTTGACCAGTTGCCGGCCTTCCCAAACGTTATGCGACACTGGCTTCTCCACATAGACGTCGCGCCCCGATTGAACGGCCCAAATCGCAGCCAGCGAATGCCAATGGTTGGGCGTCGCAATGCTGATGGCATCAATGTCATCGCTGTCCAGAAGCCGCCGGATGTCTTGAAATCCCGCGACAGGTTCATTGCGTTTCTCGAATTTTTTGACTTCAGCATTCAGCACCTTCGAATCCACGTCGCACAAAGCGACAATGCGCACACCTTTGACCTCATGAAAACCTTTGAGATGGTCCTGGCCCCGTCCATGGAAGCCGACGACACCGATGCGGATGTCGTCATTCGCGCCGCGCACACGCGCATGGACATTGCCAGTGCTTTTGCAAACGCCAAGACCTGGCAGCAAGCTGAACGCGCCAGCGGCAAGCGATGATTTTTTCAAGAACTGGCGCCGGTCGAGTTTTTGGGTTGGCATAAATCAAATGGTTGTTGGTCTTCAATGAATGACTCATTAAACCCTTTCATCATTCAATCTGACAACTACGATTTGACCTTGGTTGTCTCCCCGGCAAGCGCGGAGTTCAGGCAAAGGCCGGCGTTATTTTCCTGAACAATTTGGAGAATTGCATGGACTCCCGTTGCGCGGCTTGGTACAGATTTGCAACTGCCTCGCTATGAAAGAAGAACGCTGGCTGCGCATCATCCCGGTCGCGCTCATCATGTACACCATCTCCTACGTGGACCGGACGAACATCACGCTGGCGCTGGACAAGGACATTTCCACGATGGTCCACGACCTCGCCATGGACGATCGCATGCGCGGGTTGGGCATGGGAATTTTCTTTTGGGGTTATCCGTTGCTGCAAATGCCCGGCGGTTACCTGGCAAGCCGTTGGAGCGCAAAAAAATTCATCAGCCTCTGCCTGATTTTCTGGGGCGCTTGCGCCATTGGATGCGGCCTTGCGAGGACTTTCCATCAATTCGCGGCGATGCGGTTTCTCCTCGGCATGGCCGAGAGCGGCGTGCTGCCCGCAACCACCGTTTTGCTGGCCAACTGGTTTCCGCGCGCAGAATTGGCGCGGGCAAATGGCTATTGGAATCTTTGCCAGCCTCTCGCCGTGGTCACTTCAGCGCCCATCACTGGAAAACTTCTCGGCTGGTTTGATTGGCATACGGTGCTCATCATGGAAGGTGCGTTGCCTTTTTTGTTCCTGCCGCTCTGGTGGTATTTCATCAGCGACCATCCCCGCGAGGCGACATGGATTTCATCGGATGAAAAGGAATTCCTGGAAACCACGTTGAAAAAAGAGATCGCCAGCGTTCAACCGATTGGAAAACCGGCAATCCTGCCCACGTTCTTGAAATTGGAAATTCCCGTGATGGTGGTGATTTATTTTCTGCACAATTTCCAGGCTTACGGCTGCATGACGTTCTTTACCGATACGCTTAAAGGAAGGGCAAAGGAGCAAAACTTCTCCGGGTTTGAATCCGGCATTCTTTTTGCAATTCCTTACGCGCTGACTGCGATCATCATGATATTGGTTTCCCGGCACTCGGACAAAAAGCAAGAGCGCCGTGGCCACTGCGCGCTGGTGTACGGGATGAGCGGCGTGAGCTTGATCGCCTCGCTGCTGCTGAAACAGCATTTCTGGATTTCGTATGCGTTCCTCTGCTTCGCCATACCGGGGCCGTTCGCCGCAATCGCACCGTTCTGGGCCATCACCGCCGAAACGATGCCGCGTTACACGATGGGATTGGTCATCGGCTTGGTGAACGCCATCGGCAACATCGGCGGGTTCGCCGGGCCGTACCTCACCGGCTGGTTGAGCAAGAAAACAGGAGGCATCACGCTTCCATTTGCCATGCTCGCCGTCGGGATGCTGGTTGCGGCGGGGCTCTGTTTCCTGCTGCCCAAGGCTAAAATGGAACCAGAAGTTTCAACGCTCGCAGTCCCAAATGCTTCGGTGCAATGAAGCGGCGTTTTTCGTGCAATTTGCAAGGTATTGCAAGCTCCTAAACTGCCGGCCTTCCCGGAAAGGTATGATTTTGGCCTAAAATGGCGCATTTGCCTCCGCTAAGTTTCTGCATATTATATACTTGACCATTGAATTTGCCCGGCTTATACCGGGGCACGGAAGATAGTTAAACGCTAGACACCTATGACTATGACAAAGCGTGACTTGGTTATCCGTATCAGCAACGAAACCGGCTTGGTGCAGCAACAGGTCCTCGATGTCGTACAGAAGACTTTAGATTACATCGCTGACGCTGTATCCAAAGGTGACAAGGTGGAATTGCGCAACTTCGGCGTGTTTGAGGTGAAAGTCCGCAAGGCACGCATCGGCCGCAATCCCAATGCGCCGGCCACTGATGTGCCGATTCCGCAACGGGCCGTCGTGAAGTTCAAGCCCGGCAAGGAAATGCGCGCCGAAGTCCTCAAGCTGACGCCCGCCCAAATTGCTGCGGCCAACAAGGCGCAAGGCGATGGCAATGGCAGCCCCGAAGCGGATTGAACAAATTCAGCCCCGCACCGCCAGCAGCGTTCGATTCGAACTCTGAACGCAAAGCCTCAAACTTTTTCTTCTGCCTTCGATAAATTTTCAACTTGAGGGTTGCCACTTGCGCCTCTTTCAAGGTTAGCTTTCGGCGTCGATATGGATCGTTTACCAGGATTTCGCGATTTCTACCCTGAACCGCTCCCGCACCCGGACGTCTGGAGCGCGGAAGCGCGGCAATACATTTTTGAAAAATGGCGCGACGCCGCCCGCCGCTACGGCTTCCGTGAATACGACGGCCCTCCGCTCGAACCGCTGGAACTTTACACAATGAAAAGCGGCGATGAAATCGTCGGGCAGCTCTACAATTTCAAGGACAAGGGCGAGCGCGAAATCGCATTGCGCCCGGAGATGACGCCCACGCTCGCCCGCATGGTCGCCGCGCACGAGCGCAATTACAAAAAACCGATCAAATGGTTCGCCATCCCGCAACTGTTCCGTTACGAGCGCCAGCAAAAAGGCCGCTTGCGCGAGCATTTTCAATTTAACGCGGACATATTCGGCGAAGCGGATGTCGTAGCGGACGCGGAATTGATTGCGCTCCTGATTGACACGCTGCGTTCGTTTGGGTTGACGGAAAAAGATTTTGTCATCCGGCTCAGCAGCCGCAACGCGTGGCAGGATTTTTTCAATCAACGCTGTCCTGATGCCACGAAGGCTTACGAATTTTACCAGATCATCGACAAGCTGGAACGCGAATCGCCCGAAGAAAACAAAAAGAAACTGGCTGCGCTCGGTTTTTCATTCGACGAAATTACGGCGTTTATCAAGAGCGGCAAGCCTACGACTGAACTGGAAATAATTTTGAACAACCTCGCCGCGCGCGGGCTGAAGGACTTCGTGAAAGTGGATTACCAGGTAATTCGCGGGCTGGCTTATTACACGGGCGTGGTGTTCGAGGCGTTTGATGTGAAAGGAGAATTTCGCGCCATCGCCGGCGGCGGACGTTATGACAACCTGGTCAAGCTCATCAGCGGCGGAAAAGTGAACCTGCCCGCGCTGGGGTTCGGCTTTGGCGACGTCGTCCTGCTCGAACTGCTCAAGGAACGCGGTCTCTTGCCGAAATTCGATGCCGGCCTCGATGCTTATGTGTTGATCGAAGACGAAGCGCTGCGTCCGCAATCGTTGAAGCTTGTGCAGGATTTGCGCTCAGCCGGTTTTGCCGTGGAATATTCCCTGACTCCCGCAAAGCCCGATAAACAATTCAAGCGCGCACAGGAATTAAAAGCGGCGTTTACATTGCGGATTGACTCTAATTTAAGCATTCGCGTGAAGAATCTGAAATCTCGTGAAGAAATAACTGGCGACAGTGCCGAAGCTGTTCGTGTAATTATCGGAAAATGAATTTAAAGGCGACAATTTCTCTCATCAACAAAGCGATCGTTGAACTTGAAACAATTCATCGGCTCAACGCGGCTGCGGATATCGAGATAAAGAAGTTGCAAACATCCACGCGCAAGAAACTCGACCGTATCAGGAAGAACATGAGAGCAGTTGAAGCGGCAAAAAATCAACCGTACACATGAGCCTCGACCCCGCCAAACGATTCTCAAGCCGGGTTGGGGTATAAAAAAAGCGAGGCCGAAGCCTCGCTTTGAAATTGTATCAACGGCCAGATTACGCCGTCACCGGTTCTGCGGGAACGGCAGTCGCCTTCTTGGTGGAAGTCGTGGTGCCGGAAGGTTTGGTTTCTTCGCCACGACTTTCTCTTTCCTTGACCAGCGTTGCGCCCTTGCCGAGGCGTTTGCGGAGATAGGTGAGCTTGGCGCGGCGGACGGAGCCTTTGCGCTCGACTTCCACCTTGTCCACACGCGGCGAATGGATGGGGAACACGCGCTCGACGCCTTCGCCGTAGCTGATGCGGCGCACGGTGAATGTCTCATTCAATCCATGCCCGCGGCGGCCAATGACCACGCCAGAAAAGACCTGGATACGTTCCTTGTCGCCTTCGACGACCTTGGTGTGGACCTTCACAGAATCGCCCACCCCGAACTTGACCGGGTTCTTGCGATACTGTTCCGACTCAATCTTATCAAGTAATGCTTGGTTCATAAATTCCAAAAATGCGTTGGAGTAGTGGAGGGCTGGAGTATTGCGAAATCTATTCTTCCCAATACTCCAATACTCCATCACTCCATTTCTTTTTTCTTCTTCATCAAATCCGGCCTTCGTTCCGCCGTGCGCAACCGCGACTGCTCGGCCCGCCATTTCGCGATCTCCGCGTGGTTGCCCGAGAGCAGCACGTCGGGGACTTTCATCCCGCGAAATTCCGCCGGCCGCGTGTAATGCGGATATTCCAGCAAATCTTTGCTGAACGATTCGTCCAGCGAACTTTCGTCATCGCCCAAAACACCGGGCAACAACCGCGTCACCGCGTCAATGATCACCATCGCGGGCAGCGCGCCGTTCGTCAGCACGTAATCGCCGATGGACAATTCGTCGTCGGCCAAACTTTCGCGGACCCGCTCGTCGAACCCTTCGTAACTGCCGCACACCAGCAGCAGGTGCTCCGCTTGTGCCAACTCGCGGGCGATCGCCTGGTTGAACTTCCGTCCCGCTGGCGAAAGCAAAATCACGCGTGTTTTGTCCCGGCCCAAATTCTCTACTGCTTCAAAGATCGGTTCCGGCTTCAACAACATTCCCGGACCGCCGCCAAACGGACGGTCATCCACCGTTTTATGGCGGTCATGCGTGTAATCCCGCAAATTATGCACCGCCAGTTCCAACGCGCCGCTCTTGCGCGCGCGCTGGACAATGCTCTCGTCCAACGGCCCTGCGAACATCGCGGGAAACAACGTGAGCACGTCAATCTTCATCTTGGGGTGGCTGAAAACGCAAGTTTTCAGCCATTGCCGCCCCGGCAAAGGCTACCGCGCCGGTTGTTGTTCCTCGACGATTTCGAGGCTGCAGCGTATCCCTTTTTTGGCGCTGCCGGCGAGCAATAATGACCGGATCGCGTTGATCGTCATTCCCTGCCGCCCAATCACCTTGCCGACGTCGTCCGGGTTCAGGCGCAGTTCATAAATCGTCGTGCCGTCGCGTTCCACCGGCGTGACCGTCACGTCGTCGGGGTGGCCGACCAACCCTTTGACCACGTATTCCAAAAACGCTTGCATCGTCGCGCCGTTTCCAACTTATGCTGCCGTTGTTGCCGGCGCGGCTGCAGCCGCCTTGGCCGCCTTCTTGATGAAACTTGCGACCGTGTCGCTCGGTTGCGCGCCCTTGCTGACCCAATACTTCGCCCGCTCGAGATCGAGCGTGAAATTATTTTCTTTCTTCACCGGCGTGTAAGTGCCGATTTCCTCGATGAACTTGCCATCGCGCGGGCTGCGGCCGTCGGCGACCACGATGCGGTACACCGGCGTGTTTTTCGTTCCGACCCGCTTCATCCGAATTTTGACTGCCATAATAATATAACGTTGGTGGCGGCGAACCATGGTTTCCTGCCGCCCGCCGTTTCCGGCGTCTCAAAAAGAGTGAAGAGCCTAGACTTCCCCGCCGGGCTTTGCAAGCCCTGTTTTCGACAAATCCGGCAAGGTCAAACCCAGCCGGAACAGGCAATTCTAACCTGCCCCATGCAACCCGTCCAACGGGTTTTGCAGGGATGCCGGCCAATCCGCAGCCTCTTCAACACGGAACCCGGAACTCAGAACCCGGAACCCCGCATCGCCGTTCCATTCTCTTCCTGATAGCTGCAACCAAGTGCAACAAGCTGCAACCAGGTGCAACACCCGGTCAAAACCCGCGTTCCGGGGGCAACTTTAAACTCCGTGTTTGGAGTCCCCGCCTTCAGGCGGTAGTCAAATCCCGCGTTCCAGGGGCAACTTTAAACTCCGTGTTTGGAGTCCCGCCTTCAGGCGGTAGTCAAATCCCGCGTTCCGGGGCAACTTTAAACTCCGTGTTTGGAGTCCCGCCTTCAGGCGGCGGTCAAATTCCGCGTTCCAGGGGCAAGTTTGAACTCCGTGTTTGGAGTCCCGCCTTCAGGCGGTAGTCAAATTCCGCGTTCCGGGGCAACTTTAAACTCCGTGTTTGGAGTCCCGCCCTCAGGGGCAAATTTAAACTCCGTGTTTGGAGTCCCGCCTTCAGGCGGCGGTCAAATTCCGCGTTTCAGGGGCAAGTTTGAACTCCGTGTTTGGAGTCCCGCCTTCAGGCGGTAGTCAAATCCCGCGTTCCGGAACGGCAACTTTAAACTTTAAACATGAAACCTTAAACTTGCCCCCTACGCTCGCCTCGCGCCCTTCCAATTTTTTTCCCTTATAGCTGAAACCAGGTGAAACAAGGTGAAACAAGCTGAAACGCCCGTCGAATTCCGTGTCGGCCTGTAACGGAGCGCGGATCGGCGGACCCACAGCAATTCTATAGGGGTCCCGAGCATAATCGCCAGCCCTTGCGCTGCGGCTCATCGAGCCGCGCTCCAACGCAATCCGAATTATCCGACACAAGGCGACACAATCCGACCAGGCGTAGCCTGCACCCGGTAGGGACGCGCTGCTGCGCGTCCGCCTAACGCGAGGATGGAGGATAGAGGATGGCAAATCGGCTGGACGGAACCATTACGCTCATCCAGCATCAAGGATCCTGCATCCAGCATCCAGAACCCGCATCCGATTCAAATGTCAAAGAACAACTTGTCCGCCATAGCTTTCCTGTCCGCCCTAGCCTTGGCGATGGCGGAAGCGACGGCGGACCCCTCCGCCTTCGCCAGTTGGCGATGGCGGGTTTACACCCGCAGGTTTGGGCCGCCCGTAGCTTTAGCGCAGGCGGACCGCCCTGTCGGCATCGAAAATAGCATGTTCTTCCTGCAATGCAAGCATTTTTTATCTGGAATGCTGGTAAGACTTGCTTCTTAAGAACCTCGAGGATGATTCCGTCTCAAAGCCCAGGGTTGGCGCGATTGCGAGAGTGCCTACCCTGAGTGTGCGCATGATCAGAAATCCACATTTTCGAGCGAAGCGAGGCGAACGCAGTGAGCTGTTAAGTGCCGAATTCTGGTCGTAAAAAGTGCCGCTTTTTTGCCGAATTAGATAGCATTGGAAACCAGCCATCGGTGTCGTAATCGTGCAATCTGCAAAGACGCGTGCCGCAGTGCCGTCGTAGGAAAGTGCCGTCAGCGCGCCGTCCTTCCCTTTGCAATGATCCCAATGAACCGAGTCGCGCCGCACAGCGCCGTTGCTTTGCAAACCCTTGTTAAAACGGCCAGTCCGAGTTTCTGACATCCAGACAATACCATCAGCCGCTCTCGGCTCCTGGGCCATCTTCAGCCCAAAAACGTACGACCTGAATTTGGCGACAAAACTTTGCACACCTGTACGACGCGAATTTGGCACAGTTTTCGATGCAGTCCTAATTCGGCTACATTTTTCAAATCTGGCCATTTTTGAATTTCCAGTTCTATCGTACGCCCTCCGGCATACCACGTTTTACGACGGCACTGAACCAAAATCCCGGGTTTTTACGACCACAATTTGGCAAAATGGTACGATAGGATTTCGGCCCGGTAACAGTTAAGGTCAATTATGCGGAGCATTGGGCGGAGTTTCTGAACGCGTCCACTTAAACATCTCTTTGAAGTCTTCGTAACACTCCTCGCATATCCAATACACATTACCCGCTGTGGCGTATCCTTCATGAAGATCGTTGTCCAGCGTAGAAAACCTTCGGAAGCAAAATGCGCAGTGGTCATGGTCCCATTTTTTGCTGAAAGGCGTATATCTTTGCCAAAAAAGCACAGCACCTGCAAGATATTGATCTTGCCCTCGCAGTCGCCAATCGTCGGGCTTAGCTTGCATATTATCCCTTTGGTACTACACTCCCGTCAGGGAATATACGATATTGATTTGCGTCCGGCGCAACATAATCCCAATGAGGGGGGATGGGGTCAGGGTGATCAAGATCGGGCTTGAGACTTTCGCCTGTGTCTGGATTATAATAAGCTCCTTCCGGATCGCCGGGGTTCGAGCCCGGTTTACCCTTCCAATTGAACCCTGGTGGAGCAATTTTTGGATCATTGCCCGGCCATTTCGGTTTGGGTGGCAGTTTTCTCTCGCAATTTTTTTGCTGCTCACGAATTAACTCACGACCTATATCATGTAAATTCTTGTCACCCTCTTCAAATTGGGAGTCAGTGTCTGGATCCAATACTTGCGAGATCGTAGGTGGTAACGGGCCAATATCTGGCTGTTCGTTAGGATCAATATCGGTCTTTGGAATAACCGGCTCAAACGCTGGTTCGTCAGAGCTATTTGGGGTCCACGTTGGAGGTAGTTCCAAGTCGTCATTTGCCATCTGTTTGGCGGCTTGGTCGATAGCTGTCTCAAATTCTACATTTGGCGGTGTGTAAGTCGCGCCAGGATTCTCTGGATCAGTCGGTGGTGCTGCGTCTCCCTCTTGTAATCCCCATTTATCAACCCAACTCAATGGATTGTTATGTGCGAACCGGAAAAGATTGATTCCACCTCGAATCCCAATCGGATCAGAATTCAGCCATCGCTGAAAATTCGGTTCATAAAAGCGAAAGCCGTAATAAAAAAGCCCACTATTGCGTTGAAATTCTTTGCTTGAAAAGCGATAAACATTGGCATCGGCCAAAGCGCCCCATTTTCCGATCATGCGGCCAAAACCGTCATATTCGTATCGGGCAACGATGTTCTGGTTCCCATCGATCAAGGCAGTGATGTTCCCGTTGCCATCGCTGTGATAAAATGTAGAACCATTCGCGTCCGTGCGGGCCAGCAATCCGCCGACGCCTCCTGCTCCTTGCCGTGAACCGCTCAAGTCTAGACCACGCGTGTAAGTGACGAGCGGATTGTTGTTCGTGTCCCGCTCTTGAATGACCAACATCTCGTCATAGAGATAACGGGTTTCGTTGGTCTTGACCCATGCACCGCTCCAGGTGTAATCGCGTGTAATGCGCTTGCGCCGCAAGCCATCGTAAACGTATTCGGAAACGGGTCAGTCCTGAGTATTGACACAAACGTCATATTTTCACATGATGCAGACGGTTCGAT
>DASRBR010000347.1:0-10856 GCA_035653495.1 Verrucomicrobiia bacterium | reverse complement strand
CTCGAACTCGCCGTGCAGATGCGGCGGGATGCGCACCTTGAACCACGCCTTGTCGCCATTGTAATCACGCTCCACTACCTGCCCGACCGCATGCAGCCGCGCGATGACTGAGGACGCTTCATGCGGGACTGACACCTCCACAAATTCACGCACGGGCCTCACTTGATTGTTCAATTCCGCGAGCAACTCCGGCAAACCGGCGCCTGTCTGCGCGGAAATCGCGACGCTGTTGGGATGGCTGCCAAGCAGATGATGGCCGTCCGCGTGGCCGTTCAACCTGTCCATTTTGTTGAACACCATGAGCGTCGGTTTGCCCTCCGCACCGATTTCGTTCAGCACAGAATTCACCGCCTCGATCTGCTCGGCCGCCTGCGGATGGCTTACGTCCACGACGTGCAGCAACAAATCCGCCTGCACCACTTCTTCGAGCGTCGCCTTGAACGCCTCGACCAATCCATGCGGCAACTTGCGGATGAATCCGACCGTGTCCGTCAGCAAAACATTTTGGTTCGTCGGCAAACGCAAGCGCCGCGTCGTCGGGTCCAGCGTCGCGAACAATTTGTTCTCGGCCAAAACTTCCGCGCCGGTGAGCGCGTTGAGCAACGTGGATTTGCCGGCGTTCGTGTAACCAACAATCGAGGCCAGCGGCCATTGATTGCGCTGGCGGCCGTAACGTTGCGTCGAGCGTTGCCGGCGCACGACTTCAAGTTCGCGGGCGATCTTGGCGATACGGTCCTGCACGCGGCGACGGTCTGTTTCCAACTGCGTTTCACCGTCACCGCGCATGCCGATGCCGCCTTTCTGGCGCGACAAGTGGCCCCAGAAACGCGTCAGCCGCGGCAGCAGATGCTGCAGTTGGGCAAGCTCGATCTGCAGCTTGCCTTCCTTGGTGCGGGCGCGCTGGGCGAAAATATCGAGAATCAGCGACGTGCGGTCCAGTACCTTGCAATCGAACACGCGTTCCAGGTTGCGGCTTTGCGCGGGCGAAAGTTCGTCGTCGAAGATGACGGTATCCACATCATTGCGCTGGCAATGCTGCGCGAACTCGCCCGCCTTGCCGCTGCCGATGAATGTGCCCGCAACGGGCGCTTCCATTTTTTGGGTGCCGTTGCCGACGACTTCACCGCCTGCGCTGGAGGCCAGTTCGGAAAGTTCTTCGAGCGATTCGCGCGTATCGAGCGCGCTGCGGGATTTAAGCTCCACGCCGACGAGGAAGACCCGTTCGGTGCGTTTTGTGGCGGTCGAAATTAATGCTTTCAATGATGGTCGTTATCGCTCTTTCGTTCTACGACGCAATATAGCACGGATTGGAAGACAGCAAAGGGAATTTGCTGGGCGGATCGGAGACAGTTGACCATTGATGGCCAGAAAGTTGCATGTTTTTTTGCGGTTCTTGGCGAATCGCCGCCTTACTGCATTCACCCCAAAAACGCGGCGGAATAGTTTGCACTTTAACGTCGTGAAAGCAGGTGGAACGTTGAAGTCATTGAGGACGCCTATGCAAAACTCTTCTTTCGCCGCAACCAGTCTCGTTGGTCTGTTTCGTGAATTGACCAGTGACATAAAAACGTTTATTCGGCAGGAAACGGAACTGGCCAAGAACGAAACTTTGGAAAAAGTTTCCTGCTTTGGCCGCAATGCCGTCACTCTCGCCATCGGCGGCGTCATTGCGTACGCGGGACTCATGGTATTCCTTGGCGGGATTGGATTTCTCATCGCATTCGCCTTTGAACGTCTCGGGATTCATCCGTTTCTGGCGGTGTTCGCCGGGCTTGGCATTATGGGCCTTCTCGTCATCATTGCGGGAGGGGTGATGGTGCTTAAAGGCGTGAAGGCAATTTCCAAAGGTTCGCTTGCGCCGGAAAAAACCATCGCGACCATCAAGTCTTTCAAAGGCTCGCATACGACCACAGCCACGTCGGCACCCAAAGTCGAAACCCCGAAACGCCCGCCGCAGGAAATCCAGGAGGATGTTTTTGCGACCGAAGAGCGCATCAGCGAGGAAATGGAAGAAATCGCTTACCGAACCAGCCCCACCGGTATCAAGGACCGCACCGTCAAAAACATGCGCGCTCATCCTTACGCATGGAGCGGCGCTGGATTAGGCGTTGGGCTGATGGGAACGCTGCTGGTTTGGTGGCGCGTGAGACGGGCTTGATGACCAAGAGCCGGCAATCCGGGCAATAATTTCCATGAGCCGTCGGGGCCAGCCGCTTGGTAGCTCAACGATTTAAAACCGCAATAGCTGCGTCGGCCCGGACATAATTCTCAATGGACCACCCCTGCAGTCGAATAATTTGCGCTGCCGCTTCTCCAATCACTGGCGTTTGTGCCAATATCACGGCATGGGCAGTTGAGGATGGAAAATTTGAAACCCCAGAAGTGCCTTGAAACGAATTGCGGAGATGCTCAAATATGCCCATGGACAAACCTCGGCAATCAGCGTTGCCACTCGGAACAATGCCTTTTGTTCCAATATTACGGATCGCCCCCTTTGCGATTTGTCTCATTACCGCCTTGGCAAGCTTGATCGCTTACGCAGACACACCGTTGGCTCCCTCATCGAACTACGATGTACGCAGCCCGTCTGGCAAATTTTTTGCCAGGGTTGATCCAAAGTTCGGAGTTTCCGTCTATTCAACCGGGTCAACCAATGGAATATGGAGGTTATCCAAATGGTTTCGGCAAGCATTTCTCGCAGACGACGGCGATCACTTTATTTCAGTGCACGATAATCTTATACCAAAGAATTTTAAGAATAATTTACCGTTGATAACATTTTGGAATCGAGACAAGAAAATCCGTGATGTTACAGTGGGAGAGTTATTTCCGGACACATCCGCTCTCAAAAGTACTGTATCCCATTACAATTGGGGGGAAGTCACAGGGCTTACAAACATGTCGCTCATCGTCACAAGATGCGATGGGAAAATTGCGCGCTTTAATATCGCGACCGGTGAGATGCTAAAGTAAGAGACCGAATTGAAAGGGATTGTGGTTTCGTTTTTTTTCATATCTAGTCCCAGACAATGACTTCGGCTCCTTACGTGCTCGGCTACGGGTTTTCTCGAATGCAAATTTAAGCGCGATCTATTTTTGCGCATTCGCAAAGATACGATTCGCTTCTTCCAAAGTCTCCTTGGAACCGATGTCGTACCAAAGCCCGGGCACTTTCCAGGTGTAAAACGGCACGCGCGGATAAAGCCACTGCACCAATCGGCCCGGCTGGTCGGGATTGTTGCCTTCGGCGATGTATTGATGGATGAGCGGGATGCTTGATTTGGGATAAAAATAAAGCGCGATGCCGGTCAATGTGCTCGTCGGGTTTTTCGGTTTTTCCTCAAAGAAAGTGATACGCCCTTCGACGTCCACGGAAATGGAATTGTATTTTTTCACTTCCTCGAGACTGCCGACATCATAAACCGCTTCCATCGGCGCGTTGCGATGTTGCGCGGCTTCCGCGAAACCATCCAGTCGTTCGCTGAACAAATTATCGCCCGCGACCACGATGACATCGTCATCGACTTTTTCGCGCGAGAGGACGAGATGCAGGTCGCCGATGGCGCCGAGCTTGTTTTTATCATCGGTCGAGCCGTCATTGACGATGGTGAAATCGAGGCGCGTTTTGGAGGCGCGATAAGCTTCCGACCATTTTAGGAAATGCCCGGCGAACTTGGCGTTGGTGACCACATAAACGCGGTCAATGCCCTTGATGCCGGCCAGATTGTCGAGCACATGATCAATCATCGGCTTGCCCGCGACGGGCAGCAGCGGCTTGGGCTGGGTAAGCGTCAACGGATAAAGCCGCGTGGCGTAACCGGCGGCAAGAATGATAACCTTCATAAATCAATTTAGCAGAAAAAGAAAAAATTCAACCACGGATGGCTACCGTCTGTAAACTCGATTTAGATACCCATTTCTGCCTTCGCGTAAGCCGTCCAAAGATGTAACCGCCACCTCGACGAAAACTATTGTAAATCGTGTATTATAGTGCTAAAATGCACCAATAGTATGATTCTCAAAATTCATCAATCCGCTTACAAATGAAGACGACCCGCAAGACGATCACCCTTTCAGAACAGCAGGACGCATGGGTAAAGGCAAGGATTGACAGTGGTGATTATACAAACGACAGCGAATATTTCCGTGACCTGATCCGGCGCGATCAGCAGGCAAGCAGCGAACTGCTGGCGTTAAAAAAGGCCATCCAGGAAGGGCTCGACAGCGGCATTAGCAAACGGAGCGTGAAGGAAATCTGGCAAGAAGCGGAACGTCGCCATAAGGCGTGACATGTATAAGCACCGTCTGTCTAAACGGGCTGATGCCGACATCGCCGGGATTGCCGACTACACTATCAGGCAATTTGGCATCAAACAGGCGAGACGCTACAGGGACGGATTGGAAAAGATATTCCGCAGACTCGCGGAATATCCAAACAGCGGTCGAAGCGCCGGGCACCTTGCCCCTGGATTGAGGCGGATGAATTTCGAGTCCCATGTGATTTTCTTTCTCCGCGATGAGGACGGTGTGCTAATCGTACGGGTTTTGCATCAACGCATGGATTTCGAACGTCACCCCATGACGGATGAGGAACCGAGCTAACTTGCTCGACGGCTGAAATTCAATGAGAGTTAAGCCCGATCAACATCTGCATAAGTTAATAATGACTTAAGTGAAAGACCGGCTTTTGCCAATGCCTCTTTGCCTCCCGACTCGCGATCTATGACACACAGCGCCATGGTAGGACGCAAACCATCAGCTTCAAGGAGCGCCAAAGCATCAAGTAACGCACCACCGCTTGTAACAACATCCTCAACTAGCACGAAGCGTCTGCCAACGAGAGAGGCACCTTCGGCATAACGGCAAGTCCCATATTCTTTTGCCTTTTTTCGAACAAATGCCGCCGGTAATCCCGTGACTTGGCTTCGCATTGTTACCACTGGAATGCCGCCCATCTCCAATCCAGCCAAAACCTCTGTACCTTTGGGAACCATTGCTGCCATGGCGCTGGCAATGTCCAGGAGCAACTTTGGGTCCGCCTCAAACTGATACTTGTCAAAATAAGTATCGCTGACCTTGCCGGAGCGAAGCTTAAAATGTCCGCTCAACTTTGCACATCGGTTAATTCGTGTCGCTAGTGACATACAGAAGTCGGCTAACGACCTTTTCAACTAACATGTCTGGTCCATCCGCGGTTAAAAAAATCGTTTAACTTTTACTCTCAAACAAGCTTGGCGCAATGTCCCGCGCCAGGGCCTGGCAGCGCGCGAGGATTTCTGAACTCGATTCGCAGTTCAACGCAAACTCCGCGAGCGAACGCGCTTCGTCCATCTTGAGCCGCCGGATCATGAACTTCACCGGCGCCACGAGCGGCGGCGCGGCGCTCAATTCATCCACGCCCAAACCGAGCAACAACGCCGTCAAGACCGGGTCGCCCGCCATTTCACCGCAAACGCCCACCCAGATGTTGTTCTCCCGGCCAGCGTCCACGGTGCATTTGATGAGACGGACGATCGCCGGATGCGTCGGTTCGTAAAGATGCGCCACGCGCTCGTTCATGCGGTCCACGGCCATGGTGTATTGGATCAAATCGTTCGTGCCGAGGCTCATGAACTTGAGGTGCTTGGCCAGCGAATCAGCCACCATCGCCGCCGATGGAATCTCAATCATCGCGCCGATCTCAATGTTCTCCTCAAAAGGAATTTTTTCCGCGCGCAACTCCGCCTTGCATTCCTCGACGAACGCGTTGGCCTGCTTGAGTTCTTCCACGCCGGAAATCATCGGGTACATCATCTTGACGTTCCCTTCGGTCGCGGCGCGAAGGATGGCGCGCAATTGCGTGCGAAAGATCGGCTTCTCCTGCAAACAAAAACGGATCGCGCGCCAGCCCAAAAACGGGTTCATCTCCGCCGGCAATTTCAGGTGCGAAAGATATTTGTCACCGCCCAAATCCATCGTGCGGATGACCACCGGGTGCGGCTTCAACGCCGCAGCCATGTCGCGATACGCGTGGTATTGTTCCTCCTCAGTCGGCAGCGTGGTGCGGTTGATGAAGAGATATTCCGTGCGGAACAAACCCACGCCTTCCGCGCCATTCGCGCGCACTTCACCGGCGTCATTGGGATGCTCCACGTTGGCCGAAAGGGTGATGCGCTGTCCATCCAGGGTGATGGCCGGCTTGCCTTGGATGTCCTTGAGTTTTTCCTCAAGGCTGACCTGGTTGCGCATCACCTGGCCGTACTCGAACAACGTCGCGTCCGTCGGATTCAGGATGACCGCGCCGGTGAACCCATCCAGCAGGACGTATTGGCCGGTTTCAAGTTCCTGGCTGAGATTTTTCAGGCCAACCACAGCCGGGATGCGCAACGATCGCGCCATGATGGCGCTGTGCGAGGTTTTTCCGCCAATGTCCGTCGCGAAACCGAGCACTGTCCTGCGGTCCATCTGCGCCGTGGTCGAAGGGCTCAAATCGTAACTGACGATGATGCACGGCTCCGACAATTTCCTCAGATCAATCTCCTCCTGCCGTCCCATCAAATTGTTCAGGATGCGCGAGGTGACATCGCGCATGTCCGTCGCGCGCTCGCGCAGATAATCGTCTTCAATCGCGGCAAGGGTGGTCGCGTATTTTTCGGCAACCATGTTGAAGGCAAATTCCGCGTTCAACTTTTGCTCGGTGATGTTGCGGATGACTTCGTCGAGCAAGGTGCGGTCTTCGAGCACCAGCAGGTGCGCGTCAAAGATGCCGCCTTCCTCCGCGCCCATCCCATCGCTCACCTTGCGCTGGACATCGAGGATTTGCTGGCGCGTCTGGATGAGCGCGCGCTCGAGACGATTGATTTCCTCGGCGAGGTGTTCGTCACGCACTTCGTGTTTTGGGATCACCGTGTGCGCCCGGCCAAGGACAAGCACTTTCCCGCGGCAAACTCCTGCCGAAACGGGGATTCCCCGGAACACTTTTTCACCCTTTTGGGCGGCCTCTGGCATGGACAATGATTATATGGAACCGGTGGCATTGTGAAGAACTGTTTTGGTCTGGCAAAACCGCTAATAGTTAAAAAGTTAAAATTGTGACCGTTTAACTATTCAACCATTTAACTATTTAACGCCTTCAGGAAAATCCTTGCCATCGGCCCCTGTATTTCCCTTCACTAGTCGTATTCAATGGTCCTTGACCATCCCAATGCGACGACTGCTGATACGAATACTATGCACCATCGCGCGTGGCTCCTCTAGTTTGAACACTGCATGAAAACCAAAAGCGCCAGGCCCCGTTCCGGATTGCTGGCCGGGGGTAATTGGATCATCGACCAGGTCAAGCTCATCGATGTCTATCCCCAACGCGAACAGCTCGCGAACATCCGCAGCCAATCGCAGGGCACCGGCGGCGCGCCTTACAATGTCGTGATTGACCTGGCGCGAATGGGCGTTTCATTTCCGCTTTTTGCCGCGGGACTGGTCGGAGACGATGCGCTTGGCCGTGAAATCCTTGCCGATTGCCAGCGCCACAAGATTGATACCCGCCTGCTCGGCGTCACCAACAAAGCGCCCACTTCCTACACCGACGTCATGACCGAACTCACCGGCGGGCACCGGACATTTTTTCATGCGCGCGGCGCAAACGCGCTTTGGCAGGGCGACGACATCAATTTCCAAAAAACTTCCGCGCGCATTTTTCATCTTGGTTATCTCTTGCTGCTCGACGCGCTGGATGGGCCGGATGCGGTTTACGGCACGAAGGCCGCGCGATTGCTTGCGTCCGCGCAGCAAGCCGGGCTCAAGACCAGCGTGGACGTGGTCAGCGAGGACAGCGACCGTTTTGCAAAAATCGTCCGGCCCGCGCTCAAGCACGTCGATTATTGCATCCTCAACGAAATCGAGGCCGGCAAAACCACCGGGTTCACCATCCGCCAGCCGAACGGACAACTGGACACCGCCGCATTGCGCCATGGCGCGGGCGCGCTGCTTCAGCATGGCGTGCGTGAAGTCGTGGTCATTCATTTCCCCGAAGGCGGCTTTGCGCGCACGCGCAAAGGCGAGGATTACTGGCAATCATCGCTGAAACTGCCCGCGAAATATATTGCGGGCACCGCCGGCGCCGGCGATGCCTTTTGCGCCGGGACGTTGCTTGGCTTGCACGAAGGCTGGGACCTTTCGAAATGCCTTTTGACCGGCGTTTGCGCAGCGGCGGCTTCGTTGTCGGACGCAACCTGCACGGCTGGAGTCGGTTCGTTGCGAAGCTGCCTTGCGCTCGGCAAAAAATTCGGCCTGCGCCCGCGCCTTGTAACGGGTGAAGAATAGCGGGGTTCCGACAGTTTGGGTGAACGCTCCGCCTTCTTGCTCGACAAGCGCGAAACCTTCTGTCATAATCCGGGGCGTGTTGCAAAGGGGGCACAACCGGACACTGTCATGTGTTCAGCCGACCGGCCATGGAGCGTCGGAGCCGATGTGCTGTACGACTAAAGTGACGTTCCGCCGCGCGGGATTTGTAGCGCAGGCATTCCTGCCTGCTGTATCGCCGACATTCCTGTCGGCAAAGCGAATACTTCCCAACGCAGGCTGGAAAGCCTGCGAAACTGCAGATAAGAATGCCTTCGTTACAGCAAAACCATTAACGTTACTGGGGCAAGACGGGCAAAAAATCACGCAAACTGCTCACCATCAACTCTCAACAATCGATTCGGCATGTGTCGCCTTGTGTCGGATAAATTCGGATAGGAGCGCGGACAGCTTGTTCACCGTAGCCTTGGCGGAGGTGAACCTTGTCCGCATGGACTTCGGTCGAACCAATCGGCTATCAAAAGTCAGCTCAGGAACGCGGGATTTTGACCGGGTGTTTCATCTCGTTTCAGCTTGTTTCACCTGGTTTCAGCTATTCGGGAAAAAAAAGCGGAACGCGGAGGCTGAAAACTTACGTTTTCAGCTACGAGGAACGGACGCGCAGGTGGTCTTAGCAGACTGCCAATGCCCTCCTAGGAACGTTTCACTTACGCAAGCTCTTCGCCGGGGTCCGTTTCAGCTTGTTTCACCTCGTTTCACCTTGTTTCACTTACGGGAAAAAAATTGATGGGGGACGCCCGCCTCCGGCGCAGCAAACCCGCCTTGAGATTTGCGCCACGGAGATTCCCATTGCGCCGGGGCGTCCCCAGTCTTAAACTGCCTTTGGTCAGAGGCCCCAACCTTCCAGCCTTGTCCCGGAACTCGTTATGAAATCCGATAAATCCGAAAAATCACCGTTGAAGAAGGCGGTCAAAGCCGTCACCAAAACCATCCGCAAAAGCAGCGCCGCCGTTGCCGCCCAAATCAAGAAAACCAAAGCTGCCCAAAAAGCTGAACCCGTGGCGGCCGCGCCGGAAGAACCGCCCATCGTTCCCAAGCGAAGGACCGGCACGAAAGCCAAACGCACCACTCCGCCGAAACCTGTCGCGCCGCAAGTCCCTTCGATTTTGCTGGAGGGCGATCGTCCCCCCGTGCCGACGCCACACGGCCCCGGCGAACGTTACGCGCTCGGTCCCACGCCGCCACCGGAACATCTCGCCGGCACGGAATCGGCCGAACTGCCGGAAGCCTACGGCACCAAACGGCTTTTTCTCACCGCGCGCGATCCGCACTGGCTTTATGCCCGCTGGGACCTCACGCGCCAGCAGCAGAATAATTACAACCGCCTGTCCACCGACCGCCATTTGGTGCTGCGCATTTTCCAGAACGAAACTTCCGGCGAGCCGTTGTCACAAGTGCATGTTCATCCCGAATCGACGCATTGGTTCTGTCACGTGCCGCATGCGGGCACAAAATATCTGGCTGAACTCGGGTATTATGTCGCCGGCGGCAAATGGGAAACCATTTCAACTTCGAGCGCAACGCTCACGCCGCCCGACGCGATGTCGGAAGATTTCACCGCTGAGTTCGCCACGATTCCCGTCGAAGTGCCTTTCATGCAATTGATGGAAATGGCTCGCGCTGCCGTGCGGGAACACATCCCGTTTTCGGAAGTGCTCATGCAATTGCGCGCCAGCGGTTACAACATTCCCGAAGGCAAACCCGGCGGCACATGGACGCCGGAACAGGAACGCGCGCTCACTTCCATCATCACCATGGACCGCGTGCGGCGTGTCTGGATGGGCTCGGTGGAGATCACAGAACTCATCCGCCGCCAGTTGCAGCAGGAAATGTCATCGATCGCCGCAGCGCAATTTTCGCAGCCGGGTTCGGCCTTTGGCATTTCGAGCTTCAGCAGCCTCTCCAGCCCGTTTGGCGGCGAGCGGCGGCAAAAGGGTTTTTGGTTCAACGTGAACGCGGAGCTGATCATTTATGGCGCGACGGAACCGGACGCGAAAGTGACCATCGGCGGACGCGTCATCCAGCTCCGGCGCGATGGAACGTTCAGTTATCGTTTCGCTTTGCCGGATGGCGAATATGAATTGCCGGCAGTTGCTGTTTCGGCGGACGAGTCAGACGCGCGGGCTGCGGAGTTGAGCTTCAGTCGCGCCACGGAATATCGAGGCGAAGTCGGGGCGCATCCACAGGATCCGCAACTCAAACTCCCTCTTGCAGCGAGCGTGGCGTAAGCGGCGGCAACCATGGAGCGCGACGCCGAACATCTGAAGCTGCTTTCATTGTTCTATTATATCCGCGGAGGGATTTGCGCGGCGTTCTCCTGCTTTTTTATCGTCTACATTGTCGTGGGAATTGCGTTGACGGTGGGCCTCGCGTTTTCCCACGACAAAAACGGGCCGCCTCCGGCTTTCGGGCTTCTTTTCGTCTTCATCGGTTCTTTTGTGGTGCTCAGTGGCTGGACATGGGCGGCCTTGCAGCTTTATGCCGGACGTTGCCTCGCGAAACGGAAACATCGCGCG
>DASRBR010000346.1:0-2169 GCA_035653495.1 Verrucomicrobiia bacterium | reverse complement strand
CTTGGGCAGTTGCAATCGGTATTCCGTTGGGGATTGGCCGACGATCTTTTTAAAGATGCGATTGAAATGCGTGAGCGATTGGAAACCGACCGCATAGGCGATTTCGCTGATGCGGAGGTTCGGGTTGAGCAGAAGGTTTTTGGCCTTCTCGGCACGCACACGGGAAACGTATTCGGTGAAATTGATTCCCGTAATGCGCTTGAACATCTTGCAGAAATAGAACGTGCTGGTGTGCACTGCGGCAGCCACCTGGCCGAGCGAAATCTCGTCGGTGTGATGTTCTTCGATGTAATGCCTGGCCTTGGTGATCACAGGCGGCTCGGCGTTGACCTTTTGCAGGGCGATCTGGTTGCCCTTCATGGCGAGGTGGTCGGCAAAGACCGAGAGCAGATGCGTCATCGAATCAAGCTTCTTCTGAGAAACGAGAGGCGTCTGGAAATAAGCCCTTTTGACCGCCTCGGGATTGGTGTCCAAGCCGTGTTCGCGGAGTTGCTCGGACATGCGTTCGACCTGTTTGGCGGAGGGTTTGCGAAGCATCACCTGGCCGGTCTGTAAAAAGCCGATGGTCTCATTGCCCATCCGCACAGGGACGGCAGTTTCGCACAAGCCGTAAGTGCAGCTCATGGTGGCGGGAGTTTGGTTGGCGTTCTGGCAAAGCTTTTCCTGCATCTGCAGGCAGGCGGCGCAAGCGCGGCTCTTTCCGGCCACCAGGGCGCAGAAGGGATTTTCCTTGCGTTTGCCATGCAAAGGCAACTGCCATGTCACTGGCGAGCGCAGCGTCACCGGCATTCCTGTCGCCTCGCTGTAGGCGCGTTCATAGTCTTGATACATCTGGGAGTTGACCAGTGTTTCGATCAGGTTCTCGTTCGAGTTCATGTTTTTGCCTTTTGCTTAGCTTTTTTTGCGCACCACGTTTTGTTGTGGTAAAAGCAATTTAGGAGATGCGAAGATGGATTGATATTCGACCAAAGGCTGGAACTCAGTGCGGGCGCGCGACGAAGGGGCATAGGGGAAACCCTTAACGGGGAGGAGGGCTCACATGAACTCCAACTCCAGTCTGACTCTGGATTTCGAACAATTGCTAAGCCGGAATCTGCGTTGCAACAATGTTTTTCAATAACTGCTTGCGTGTGGCCTGTAGGCGGCTGAGGGTTACCTCGGCAATGCGTTTGACCAACTCGTAACCCAGTTCATGGTCTTGTTCGCACTGGTCGCGTAAGCGTGTTGCGTAAAAGCAAAGCACGCGTGTCCGCTCAATTGCCCGGGCGCTGAAATGAAAATGATACGGCGCAAAAAACCATGACCAGCCAAGGTCATCGCCAGGTCCGACGACCTGGATGGGAATGCGCGCGCCTTCATCGGCTTCGGTTTCCAGCACGACCTCTCCCTCCAGGATGAGATAAAAACGGTTGGCAAAATCGCCCTCGAGGAAAATCCATTCTCCTGCCTCGAACTGCATCATCAACGCCGAATCGGTTACTGTGGCAATCTGTTGCGGCTTCATGCCCGCAAAAAAGGGTTGTTTGGCCACGAGCGAGCGAAAATTCGCATCCAACGGCCCGCATTCGTGCCCCGGCAAGACGCGTTTCTCCCGGTTGTCTTCGCCAGGCGGATCGGCATCCGTGGTTTCGTTTGATCTTGTATTCATGTCGTATTAATCGCTCCGTCGCATTCGATCAGCCAACCGCAGGTTGGCCGAAGCTGGACTTTCTTTGCCGCGCCGAAATTGGGGCTCGGCAAGAAAAGTAATTTCCCCACCAAAATGCGGTGAGTCCGATTTAAATAGTCGTGGCAGGCTTCTTCCGAATCGGATTGCCTATCCAAATTGTGGTTTCCGCTTGGATCATTATTGGCGGTTAACCATCTTTGCCATGACAAAGCCCAGGCATGATCGCGATCACGCTGCATGGTTGAAAGGCGGCGAAGCCCGTTGTGCGATGCCGCCGAAAGAAACCAGGCGCACGTTCCGGCTTGTCCTGTTGGGCGCACCGGGCGTAGGGAAGGGAACGCAGGCGAAAATGTTGTGTGAGAAGACCAGCGCGTGCCATCTCTCCACCGGTGATGTCTTTCGCGCTGCGGGTTGTTTGAGCGGCGGAGAGCTCAGTCCCGCGCTGGAACAGGCCATCGGTTTCATGAAACGCGGGGAGTTGGTGCCGGATGAAACCGTGC
>DASRBR010000345.1:0-6143 GCA_035653495.1 Verrucomicrobiia bacterium | reverse complement strand
CGGAATTTTTAAGGCGATGCCGATTTGGGCATCGAGAATGATCGGCGCAACCCTCTATCGGCACTGGGCCTAACATGGAAAATCGAGATCCTAAAATTCGGGCTGGTGGAAATGCGCCAACCGCGGGCGTTCAAACGGGCGACAAGCGGCAATCCAACCAGAAGTCGCAGGCGAGCATCACGTTGGCGGACGTTTATTTTGTCCTGTTCCGCCGCAAGTGGTTGATCCTTGGGCTTTCGGCTGCAGGTTTTGTGGCTGCCCTCGTGCTTTTCTTCAAGCGTCCCACTCTTTACACGTCTGAAGCCACGGTGATGGTGAAGCGCGAAGTGGACAACGGATTCGTGCCGCTCAGTCAAGGCGACGGGAGTCAGCAAGTGACTTCCGTGGTGGGTGGACCGGAGGGATTGCTCAACAGCGAAGTGGCCATTTTGGAGAGTTTCGACCTGGGGCTGCGCGTCGCCTCGAATGTGCCGCCTCAAAAAATCCTGTCTGCTTATGGCGGGGGCACGAATCTGGTCGCCGCCGCTTCGGTAGTGCACGACAGTTTGACTTCCGAACGCATGCCGCGAAGCTCGGTGATCAGGATCGCATTGACCATGCGCGATCAAAACAACGTGCAATCCCTTTTGAACGACGTCATCAACGCCTATCAACAATTGCACGACGAAATCCACATGAAGAGCGACGCGTGGGACCAATTGAAGATTCAGGCCAGCGGATTGCATAATCAATTGATCGACAAACAGACGCAGTTGCAGGGAAAACTAAAACTGGTCGGCGTGACTGATGTTGATGAGGCGCGAAAAACTGCCGCGGACATGGCTTCGCAAATCCATCTGACCATCCTCAACACTCAGGAGGAGCTGGCGTTTTCGAAGGAGAAGCTGGCCAAGCTCAAAGGCACAACCAAGCCGGAGGACGCTGCGCCGCAAACCAATGCCGCCTCCGCTGAAACGGACATACCGAAGGAAAAAGTGGATCATTACAACCAGGTGACAAAACTCCTTTCCGAACTTAAGGACCAATACGTGAAGCTGCGTTCCACTTACAGCGATCAAAGCGAAGCGGCCCGTGAAAAGCAGGCACAGATCGACAAGGCCATGAATGAAAAGCTGGCTTTGGAGAAGGATGAGCCCAGGCTTGTTTTCCAGAAGACTTCTTCGGTGGAGGGACAAGCCGAGACAAGCGGTTCCGGCGACGTCATTCACAAAGAAGAGGCGCAGATTGCCGGGTTGGAGTTGAAGTTGAAAAAATTGCAGGCCAGCGCTGCCGAGGTCAACACCAGCATCACGAACCTGGATGCTGTTGCCGGTGACGTGCATGATCTGAAGCTGAACATCCACCTCCTGGAACAGGAATGGCAAAACGCCGAGACTGCCGCGGAAAATGCAAGTCTCGAGGCCAACATGCAGGGCCTCAACAACGCCAACATATCCGTGGTGGAACATCCCACGCCTCCCGCGCGTGAATTGTCCAAGACGCCGAAGATAATGGGTGTGGCCGCAGCCGCCGGCGTTCTCGGCGGCATCGCGCTCGCGTTTCTGCTTGAATTATATGTGGACCACACGGTCAAACGACCCAAGGAAATCGAAGGCGATTTGGGAATGCGCCTTTTCCTTTCCATCCCGGATATCCACCGAAATGGCCATGCCAAAGCTTGGCGCATATTCAACCGAAAAGCTTTGCCTGAGCCGGAACACAATGGCAACGGGCACGGCAGTCCTGCGCCGGGCGCGAATGGTAATGGCAATGGCAAATCCGAGCTGGCGCTGTGGGACAAACGGCATTCCTTGCATCAATACAACGAAGCTTTGCGCGACCGTTTGCTTTCGTATTTCGACGTCAACAACATGACGCACAAGCCGAAGCTGGTCGCGGTGACCGGCGCGGCAAATGGCGCGGGGACAAGCACCATCGCTTCCGGCCTTGCAGCGTCCTTGTCTGAAACCGGCGACGGCAACGTGCTACTGGTAGACATGAACCTGGAACATGGCGAAGCGCAGCAATTTCACATGGGCAAACCGGCTTGCGAACTCGACGCCGCGCTGGCGACTGAAACGCGCAATAACGCGCTCATCCAGGACAAACTTTACGTGGTGAGCGGCCGCACCAACGGCGGCAATCTTTCGCGCATGTTGCCGAAAGCGTTTGCCAGCCTCATGCCCAAGCTCCAGGCCAGCGATTACGATTACATCATCTTCGACATGCCGCCCATCGGCAGGACCGGCCTGACGCAGCGCCTTGCCAGTTTTATGGACATGATGCTGCTGGTTGTCGAAGCGGAAAAGACCAGCCGCGTGATCGTGAAACAGGCCGGCGCTGTGCTGGCCGAATCCAAGGCGAGCGTCAGCGTGGTGTTGAACAAGACGCGCCGCTACGTTCCGGCCAGCCTCCATCCGGAATTTTGAACACGGAGAAAATGGCTTTAAGCCGCTTCGAGATTTTCGATTTGCGTGTTGTGAAGGATGGAGCAGCGAACAACTTTTCCAGGAATTTTATCGGCGTCAAGATCAGTGCCGACCTCAATGAAATTGCGGCTGACAAAAGCGGCATCGTGATTTGCCACTTCATAGCTTGACCCGTCAATCATCTTGATTTCGAACGGAGTAAATGGTTTGGCCTGCATCAGCTCTTTGATGTCCTTCGCGGTAAACATAAGGTCTAAATGCGTCGCTTTACCTCATTTGTCAATGCAGTTTGACAAATTGCCGCATTCGCTTTCCTGAACTGACGTGCCCTCGACCAGCCTCTATTATCGCATCAAGCCTTACGTGCCATGGCGCGTAAGGATGATTTTTCGCCGCGCGGTGGCACACAGCCGCAAGCGCAGCCATTCCCATGATTGGCCGATTGCGGAAGCGGCCGGTGAGCGTCCGAACAAGTGGCCCGGTTGGCCGGACGGAAAAAGATTCGCTTTTGTGCTGACGCATGATGTCGAAGGGCTCAAGGGTTTGGCGCGTGTCCGGGAACTGATGCAACTTGAGATGAATGCGGGCCTGCGTTCATCGTTCAATTTCATTCCGGAAGGCAATTACCGCGTTACGCGGGAAATGCGTGAAGAACTGGAGCAGAACGGCTTTGAAGTGGGCGTGCACGACCTGCATCACGACGGGATGCTTTACCGTGAGCGTTCGGAATTTGCCGAGAAGGCGGAGCACATCAATCGTTATCTGCATGAATGGGGCGCGGCGGGTTTCCGTTCCGGTTTCATGCATCATGATTTGGATTGGGCGCACGCGCTGAACATCAAATACGACGCTTCGACTTTCGACACGGACCCGTTCGAGCCGCAGCCGGATGGCGTGAACAAAATTTTTCCGTTCTGGGTCGAGGGTCCAAATGGCACCGGTTACGTCGAACTGCCTTACACCCTGCCGCAAGATTTTACATTGTTCGTTTTGCTGCGCGAACAAGGACCCGACATCTGGAAACGCAAGCTCAAATGGATCGCGGAAAAGGGCGGCATGGCCTTGTTGGACGTCCATCCCGATTACATCAATTTCAACAAGCAACGCGCCGCCGGTTCGGAATATCCCGCGCCGTGGTATCGCGAATTTCTCGAGCATCTCAACACGGAATATCGCGGGAAATTTTGGAATCCTTTGCCCCGCGAACTGGCGGATTGGTACGCGCAGACGCAAAAAGTTAGCGATAAATTCAAGGTCGCCGGCCCGGTGCACGGGTTAAACGGGTCCGTCGGCGCGCATCTCAAGAGCGTTCCGCGCAAGCGCGTCTGCATGATCGCGCATTCGATTTACGAGACGGACAATCGCGTCATCCGTTATGCAAACGCACTGGCCGAGCGCGGCGATGAAGTGGATGTGCTCGCGCTCAAACGCGAGAAAAGTTTGGCTGACGTCGAGATGATCGGCAAGGTGCGCGTGCATCGGTTGCAGCTCCGCTCGCGCAAGGACCAGCACGGGCGCGGCGCATATCTTTTGCCATTGCTCCGCTTCTGGTTCCTTTCGACGGCGTGGCTCACGTCCAAACATTTCTGGAACCGTTACGATGTCATCCATGTGCACAACGTGCCGGACTTTCTGGCGTTCGCCGCGTGGCTGCCGCGATTGACGGGCGCAAAGATCATTTTGGACATCCACGACATGGTGCCGGAATTTTACGCGAGCAAGTTTCAACTCAAGCCTGATTCGCCCGGCGTGAAAATGCTGGAAAAAGTAGAGCGCGCCGCGGCGGCCTTTTCCGACCACGTCATCATCTCAAACCATCTTTGGCACAAGGTCTTTGTCGCGCGTTCGGCGCATGAGGGCAAATGCTCGGTGTACATCAACCGCGTGGATTCGAAGCTGTTTTATCCGCGCGATCGCATGCGCAATGACGGCAAGCTCATCATCATGTTCCCCGGCGGATTGCAATGGCACCAGGGACTGGACATCGCCATCAAGGCATTCGCGCGAATCACGCAAAAATTGCCGCAGGCCGAATTTCATATTTACGGCGACGGCAACATGAAGCCTGCCCTGCTGGCATTGACGAAGGAATTGAATCTGACGGAGAAGGTGCGTTTTTTCGAGCCGCTTCCGGCGATGCAAATCGCGCAGGTGATGGCGGACGCGGATTTGGGCGTGGTGCCCAAGCGCGCGGATTCATTTGGGAACGAGGCATACAGCACGAAGATCATGGAATTCATGTCGGTCGGCGTGCCGGTGGTGGTGTCGAGCACGAAGATTGACCGGTTTTATTTCAGCGATTCTGTCGTGAAATTTTTCGAATCGGGGAATGAAGCCGCTCTCGCGGACGCGATGGTGGAAATGCTCACGAATGAAGAATTGCGCCGGGGCATGGTTGCGCGCGCGTCGCAATACGCGATACAGAACAGTTGGGAAGTGCGCAAAGCGGATTACCTGCAACTGGTGGATTCGCTTTGCTCCGTCAGCCGCAAATAAATCATGCCCGATGTTCGCCTTGACCGATTTTTGACTTTGCATCTGTTCGAGCGGATGCAACGGATGCCCGCTTGCACCGAATTGCCGGTGCTGATGTACCACAGCATCTCGGATGACTCGGAGAATAACGTTGCGCCATATTATCGCACCGCGACGAGCCCAAAAATTTTTGCTGAACAAATGGCGCTGTTGCGCGCGGAAGGTTTTCAGGCAGTTGGTTTGCAGCGCGGACGCGAGTTGCTCCGGCAAAATGGAAATGTCAAACCCGTGGTCATCACATTTGACGACGGTTATCGCGATTTTTACACGCACGCATTTCCAGTTCTGCAGCAGTTTGGATTCGCTGCGACGATGTTTTTGCCGACGGCGTTCATTGGCGAGAAACCGGTCCGTTTCAAAGAACGCGAATGCATGACGTGGAGCGAGGTCCGCGAATTGCATCAGGCTGGCATCGAGTTCGGTTCGCATACCGTGAATCATCCAAAACTTTACGAACTTGGTTTTGAGGAGATTCGCGGCGAAATCGAAATGTCGAAGTCGGTCATGGAAGAAAAATTGGGCGCGCCGGTTTCATCGTTCGCATATCCTTACGCATTTCCAAGCGCGGACCGAAATTTTGTCGAGACATTCACCGGCATGTTGAAGAATGCGGGTTATGCCTGCAATGCGACGACGCGCATCGGGCGCGTTCGCGTGGACGACGATCCGTTCACTTTGAAACGCCTGCCGGTCAATTCCGCAGATGACGTTGCGTTGTTCCTGGCGAAAATTCGCGGCGCTTACGATTGGATGAATTGGCCGCAGGACGGATTTAAAAAATTGAAAACGATCGCGGCAGGCGCATGTGGGCGCGCGCAACCGCGTCTTTGCCGGGCTTCTTGATTTAATCATGCTTTCACGCCGATACATCATCATCGCCCCAGTGCGTAACGAGGAAGCGCATTTGCGCGAGACGATTGAATCTGTGGCGTCGCAAACAGTGCGGCCGGTCCTCTGGATCATTGTCGATGACGGTTCGAGCGACCGCACGGCGCAAATCGCAGATGAAGCGGCGCGCGCACATGGTTGGATCAAGGTTGTGCATCGCGCGGATCGGGGTTTTCGGCGTCAGGGCGGCGGCGTGATGGAAGCTTTTTATGATGGCTACAAATTGATCGGTGACGAGTCGTGGGATTTTTTGATCAAGCTGGATGGCGATCTTTCGTTCGCGCCCGATTATTTCGAGAAATGCCTCAAGAA
>DASRBR010000344.1:0-3940 GCA_035653495.1 Verrucomicrobiia bacterium | reverse complement strand
AAAAACTTCTTAGACCGACAAAATTTCTTTTTCCTTGGCCGCGAGGTGCGCATCGATCTTGGCGATGTACTGATCGGTCAATTTTTGCACTTCCTTTTCGGCCACTTCCACCTGGTCTTCCGTCACCCCGCCGGCTTTGCTGTCTTTTTTCAACGCTTCCAATGCATCGCGGCGCACATGGCGGATGGCGACACGGCCGTCCTCCGCCATTTTTTTTACGACCTTGACGAATTCCTGGCGGCGTTCCTGGCTGAGTTCGGGCAGGACGATGCGAATGAATTTTTTGTCCACGGCAGGATTGAGGCCGAGGTTGCTCTTCTGGATGGCTTTTTCGATGGGGTGCACGGTGCCGGCGTCCCACGGCTGGATAAGCAGCATGCGCGGCTCGGGCGTGGTGATGCCGGCGAGTTCGCGGATGCGCATCTGCGAGCCATAAACCTCGACCATGATGTTTTCGACGAGGCTGGGCGAAGCCTTTCCGGTGCGGACGCCGGAAAATTCATGCTGCACCACCTCGTCGGTCTTGATCATCTTCTCTTCCGTTTCCAGTAAAATATCATCCAGTGCCATATTTCAAAGCGTAGCAAAATTTCGCACCGGTGTATAGTGGCAAACCATGACTCAGCCCTTCAATGGAATTGCCGCAAGGCATAAATAACGGCTGCCGTCCGAGCCCAATTCACTGCGCATCAACTCGACCGATTCAGCGCGCCCATCGCCAAAACTTTTTCCTTCAAAATCTTTCGCGAGGTCCATCAACTTTCGCGCTTGCGATGAACGCAGGTTCTTCGCGCGACCAATCGTCAGATGGCCTTTGAACCGTTCTTCTTCGCGGGCGACGATGATTCGGTTCGCAACAGTTTCGATTTTTTGCTGAAGGTGTGAAAGTTCTTCACGCTCATCCTGCACGGAAACCCACAAGACGCGGGGAATCCCGCGAAGAGGAAAAAAGCCAACACCCTCCGCGCGCAATGCAATCGGCGCGAATCCATCGCAAACTTCGCGCAACGCGGCAGTCAGTTCGTCCACACGTTTGGCGGGAATGTTGCCCAGAAATTTGAGCGTGAGATGCACCTGCTCGGGACGCGTCCAACGAACGGCATCGTCGGGCAGATGCGTGCGAAGTTCATTTTGCAAACGACGGATTTCTACCTTCACTTCCTCAGGAACGGGTAAAGAAATGAAAGCGCGAAATTGCTGTGGTGGCCTGCCAGTATTCATCATCGAATTCTATCGAGCCAGTCAGGTTCAACTAGCGCTCCAACTCTTTGAGCCTTTCAATGTAAGGTTCGAGGTACGCTGACTCCTGAGTTCGGCTGACAAACCCAATTTCACGCTCTTTCTGGATATGCCATTCGATGTACTCTTTTTGCAGCTCTGTCTTCGTGCGCGATTGCGCATGTCGTGCGTATTTTTCGATTCCAGTTTCAGCCATCATATCTCCGAAGCCTGGGTATCCATGATTACCATGCGGAGTGTCCCGCCCTTTGTACATACGATCAAAAGCGACTCCATTCGCCATTATATCTATGATCACATCGCCGACCGTTTCATTCCACCATGCAGGATCGTCCCAAGAGCAAGAGTAACGAGAGTCATCGTGATGTTTGGCAAGTTCCGGATAAATCTTCGTTCCCATAGCAATCAATTTTTCTTCTGTCTGGAAAAAATGTGGAGGAAAATAACCACCGAAATCTGCCGGAGCGATCTTTCCACCGTCATATGCGCCATTAGTATATTTAGCAGGAATCGGAGAAGCCAATTGATCTATCAACGCGGAGACGGTTTCATCGTCGGCAAGGCGAGAATGATCCTGGCTGCACGAAATAAATGCAAAAATTCCAAAGATAATAGGAAGCGTCCTCAACATGCTTTTCATACCGGCTCCTGCTGGCTGATGCAATGGAATGAACCCAGACCCCAAATCAGTTCGGTCGAATCCACGCCGATGACGCACCGGTCGGGAAATTCCTTTTGCAAAATCGCCAGCGCCTTTGTGTCGTTGTAATGACGATACGTCGGCAGGAGAACAATCCCGTTGGCGATGTAAAAATTCGCGTAGCTCGCCGGCAAACGTTGTCCGTCGTGTTCCACCACTCCCGGCATCGGCAGTTCCACAATGCGCAACGGTTTTCCATCCTGGTCGCGCACAGTGCGCAGTCGTTTCAAATTGTCCTGCAACAATTGATAATTCTCATCCGCCGGGTCTTCCTCGACAACGGTGACTACTGCGGTCGGATTCACAAAACGCGTGAGGTCGTCAATGTGGCCGTCGGTGTCGTCGCCCACAATGCCCTCGCCGAGCCAAAGCACGTTGGTCACGCCGAGATAGCCGCGCAAATAATCCTCGATCTGCGCGCGATTCAGATGCGGATTGCGATTCGGGTTCAGCAAACAAGCTTCGGTGGTCAAGACCGTGCCGCGTCCGTTGACTTCAATCGAACCGCCCTCCATCACGATGCCCGGCGAAAACAGCGGCAGACCACGCAATTTTGCGACATGCTGCGGAATCGCGTCGTCCAGATCGAACGGCGGATATTTGTTGCCCCACGCGTTGTAGCCCCAATCGACGATAGCGCGTTCGCGTTTGCCATTTTGTTCGCGCACCAAAAAAATCGGCCCATGATCGCGACACCACGGTTCATACGCGGGAAAATGATGAAAATGAATGCGTTCCAGCGGTGTTTTGTGTTTGCGCAAAATTTCGCGGACCGAGGCTTCCATTTCCGCATCCCAAACATTGATGTTCACGTCCTCGACTTGCGTGAGGTGACGGATCAATTCGGCATAGACCGGCGGAACGCTGTCGTATTTGTCCGGGAAGCTGATGCCTTCCGGCCGCGGCCAGGTCAACCATGTCGAGGCATGCGGCTCCCATTCGGCAGGCATGCGGTAACCGAGGTCTTTGGGAAGTTTAAAGTTCAAAGTTAAAGGTTTGAAGTTGGGACTATGTGCGAATCAGTAGATACGCTCGCCCTCACTCCAGCCCTCATGAAAGGCGTTGGTAGGGACATCGCGCTGCGATGTCCGCTCGGACGGCGCAGCGCGCCGTCCCTACCTGGTTGAGGTCCAAAGCGCGAATGTTGCATTAAAATCAAGCGTGATAAAAAGCTTTGACGTCCGACTAACTCACGGCAACGGCGTCCCGCGCGCGGCGATCAAAAGCCGATACCATTCTTCACGCGTCAATTCGATGTCAGCGGCCTTGACGGCATCGCGGATGCGCTCGGGATTGGTCGAGCCGACGATGGGCACAATCGTGCTTGGATGTTTCAACAGCCACGCGAGCGCAACCACGATGCGGCTCACTCCACGCGCTTCGGCGATGGCATCCAGCGCGGGCAAAATTTTGTCCGCGCCGTAAGCGGCTTTCAATTCAAGCGACACCTTTGTCCCGCCGTCGCCGAGCAATCCGCGCGCGAGCGGACTCCACGCGAGCGGCGTCAACTTTTCAATCAGGCATTGGTCCAGCGTGCCGTCGGTGAAACAATCGAGTTTGGCGAGGCTGATTTCAACCTGATGCACAACCAGCGGCATCGGACAGGCGACCTGCAATGCGGTAACCAGCGTTGGGCGAAAATTGCTCACGCCGAAGTAGCGGACCTTGCCGGATTGTTTTAATTCGCTGAATGCAGAGGCCACTTCCTGCGGGTCGGCGAGGTAATCGGGCCGGTGCAGTTGATACAAGTCAATCGTCTCCACGCGCATGCGGCGAAGCGAGCCTTCGCATGAGCGGATGATATGTTCGGCGGAAAAATCGTAGCGTTGCGGGCTGTCATGGTGCGGTTCGCCGGGAAAACGGATGCCGCATTTGGTCGCGATGAGGATTTTTTCGCGCATGCCACGCGCCTGCTTGAGCGCTTCGCCAAAAATCCGTTCGGCATGGCCGTGGCAATAAATATCCGCATTATCGAACAGCGTGTAACCGGCTTCGTAAGCG
>DASRBR010000343.1:0-3242 GCA_035653495.1 Verrucomicrobiia bacterium | reverse complement strand
GCAAGCGCAAACGCCCGCGCCACGGATGGCGGCGAACGTTCTTCCTTGAGCACCACCACTTTTCCGTTCTCAACGGTTGCCACTGCCCGTCGCAATCCGCGTTCTGCCGCCTCTGTTCCAGGCCCGGCGGGTTCGTGTTCCATGATACCGATGATGCGGTGACCGTGGCGCAGTAATTGCAAACCAGCATGGAATGTCCCCTCCTCCCAGTCATTGACGGCAAAGGGCAAATTGACGTCTGCGAACGGCGCTCCGTAAACAAAGGCTGGAATGTTGCGCTTGTCGAACCAGCGCTGCACCAGTTCGCCAACCGAATAAAGTATCCACGCAGCGGACGGTTGTTGCTGCACCAGTCGCTCGAGCTGATGTTCCGGATGCGCGAGATGAAAAATGTTCGGTGAAGCGAATTGTAATTCGCGCCCTTGTTGAGTCAGACGCTTCTGTAAATCCTCCATTTCAAGCAACACTTGCCGGTCCACTGTCCTTTCAGGCGAAAGAAACGTGACGGGGAGCCGCGCGTCGGTTCCGGAGCGCTGAGATTTCGCGCCGGATTGGACCTGTCTTTGGCGTCCTCTCGTGGTGGGAGTGGTCCAGCCTTCGCGTTCCAGCAGTTTCAGCGCGAGCCGCAACGTGTCGCGGCCCACGCCCAAACGCGATTTCAACTGCAGTTCGCCCGGCAACGTCCCACGCAGAATCCCGCCTTCGATCCAATCTTTTAGCGTATTGGCCGTTTCGCGCACCAGGCTCGTCCGTTTGGGCAATCCGTCCATGATGATCCAATTTGCCCAAGCGATTAACAAAAAGCCCGCCATCGTGGCAAGCTTGTTTCGTTTGCTCTCCAGGTGACGGGCGAATCAGTTTTACTTTTTGCAAGTTGATTTGAAAACGTCGCCGCTCAAAATCTCCAGGTGAAGGAGGCCAGAATCGCATGCGAATAGCTCGGCCCGCTGTGGATGTATAAATTCGGGTCCCCTTCGAACCACCGATGGTCCAGTGTGCCGAGGAATTTGTAGCCAAGACCCACCGCCATGTTCGGAGCAAATTCATAATTCACGCCCGCTTTGGCCTGATACGCAAAGGTGAAGTCAGTGTCGTTGGCATGCGCGCGAAAGCCGAAATTCTCCTGGCTTAAATCCAGTTCGCTCGCAACACCACCGGCCCCGACGCCGGCGTAAAAGGAAAGTCCGGTGTTGTTCACCGGGAAGTGGCCGACAAAATTTGCAAGGAACGGAACTTGATACAAATCCGCGCGTATCCCCGCTTGCCCGAACGGACTATTGTCGCTGAACCGATTCCAAAGCGTGCCGGTTTCAAATTCGACCGCAATCGGCGGCGCGAATTCATAACCAAAGGTAAAATCGGCGCGAACGCCCGGATCCAGGTCAGCGCCCGAGCCCAAATTTTTGAGCTTCATGCTCTGCACAAACGCGCCACCCACATCCACGCCAAGGTAAAACGGCCCGCTGGGATAAGGCTGGTACTGGTATTGATAAGGATGGGTGGGAGCATATTGCGCTTGAGTTTTGGCGGCCAGCAACAGGCCCAAAACCGCAATCGCCGACAGATTTTTAATGACTTTCATATTTTTTAGAGTTTGTTTCCTTGAGACGCACACTGACGCACTGGCGGAATCATCGGAACATAATACCGCCAAGAATGCTGAAGTATTGCCCGACAACATTTTTTGTCAATAGCAAGGCAAGGCTGGGTAGGATAACCACTACTGGCAATTTAGTTGCGAATAAGCCACACATGCGCATGATATATTTATCCATGAAAACGGTTTTTGATCGCTTGCCGGGATGGACCGCGTGCGTCGTGGTCCTGATGTTGATGGGGTTTCAAACAAAGGCCGCTTCGCCTGGCAGTTCGCCGCGCGGCGCAACCGTCGTTCGCGTGCATGGCAAGGCGCGTTATTCGACAGACAACCAGACATGGCAACCCATAAAAAAGGGCACAGTGCTGCAAGCCGGCAACGTCATCCAAACCGCCGCCAATTCGAGCCTCGACATTCGCCTGAGCGGCAACGAAAGGGATTCACGCTCGGGTGAACCCGCCGAAGGCATCTTGCGGCTCGAGGCCGACAGTTTGCTGGGCATCGAACGGCTCAGCGTTGAAGGGGCAGGGAACGTGCCGCCGCAAGATGTGGAACTGGACTTGCGCGCAGGCCAAGTTGCCGGTAACGCCGGGCAATTGCCCGCCTCATCTCATTATGAGATCAAATTTGCCAAAGGCATCGCCGGTGTGCGCGACGGGGTTTATCATATCAGTTCGTCCGGGTTTGTCGCCGTTCCTTCCGGTGAAACCGTGGTGGTCATCCTTGGCGCCGACGGCAATCCAGTCACCACTCAGGTGAGCGCTGGAAAACAATTCAATCCCAACACCGGTTCCGTCAGCAACCTTCGCCCCGGCTCGACCAACCCATCGCCCGTTGCAACGCCTGAACAACACGAACCAGCTCCAGTCAGCCCGACCCAAAAAGGCCCCGGCATGGGCGGTTCCCTGCGCAAGTTTTAAAGCAGGCGAAGCCTGCACCCATTTTCCGGTAGAGGGACGCGCTGCTGCGCGTCCGCTTTCCGTAGCTGAAAGCGTTAGTTTTCAGGCAGGCGAAGCCTGCACGCCGTTAGGAAAGGAGCGCGGACAGCCTTGCCCGCGCTGGCGCAACGTAGCGCAGGCTTTCCATCTGTTCCGTGGGATGGAACGGAGATAGTAATTGGGGAGCGCGTATTGCCCGTCCGGAAGGACCTCGGTTGCCGCGCCCGGCGTCTCGCCGGGTGCTCTGATTCTTCACCGTTCGGCGAGACGCCGAACGGGGCCGCGCCAGAGGCGTGCGCTCCCCAAACTGCTACCGTTTTACATTCCTGTCCCGTCGGTAAAAAAATGATTTCTACAATGCAGCAGCTTGCCCGCGAAATTGAAGTTCAACCGATCCGGCGCGGACAGGGCTCACCTCCGCCAAGGCTACGGTGAACAAGCTGTCCGCGCTCCTGACTCCAGCGGAACGGCGCGTGCGAAACTCCCTCTGGTCATCCACCATCAACTCACAAAACAATCAACTCCTTCTCAAGAACCCCAAAGCGGGTTCCGTCACTTAGCCCAGGGTTGCGAGTGAAACGAGCTACCTTATAGCACTTCCAAAGTTATTCATCGTTGCGAGGAGAGCCGGCAGGATTGCTCGCCGCAGTCAACGGTGAATAACTTTGCGCGGCGTTTTGCGCCACCTTGTGCACAACATCATCGCC
>DASRBR010000342.1:0-2472 GCA_035653495.1 Verrucomicrobiia bacterium | reverse complement strand
AATACAAACCCACGCTCGTTCTTACCGCAGATTCCATCAGTTGGTTCCAGGAAAATTATGCGTGGGAAAAACCGTTCATTTTTTTGAATATTTCGGCCACAGCCAAGAACCGAATGTGGCCGGTGAAGCACTGGGCGCAGTATATTCAAACCTGCGGTTTGGCCAATGAACCCATCCTGATCAATGGCGTGCCAGGCGACCGCGATCAGGTGCTTGAACTCTGCTCGAAATTGCCCGGCTCCACGGCCTTCAAACCACGGCAGTTCATGGACGTCGCGGCTGCCCTGGTCAATGCCAGGCTCGTTTTGACAGTCGATACCGGAGTGGTGCATGCCTGCAGCGCGCTCAATAAACCCATCGTTACCCTGAGCCACAGTGGAAATGAATATGGCCCGCTCTCGAGCCGCAAATTGGTCATTCCCGCAAAAGAAGGCACGGTTTCTCAAATCAATCCGGAACGGGCCATTGCCATGACCTTGCGATACGGCCTTCCCTGATAAACCAGGGGCAGTTCGTTCGAAGAGCCTTTGCCATGCTGCTTTTTTCAATTTACACAGCCTTCTGGGCGATGACATGCTCACGTCGCCATGCATAAGCGAGTGGGTAACACCCCATGGTTCAACCAGGGGCGACTCGTCCATAATAAAATTATCAAAACACATTTTTCATTTCTCCAGACAAAGAAAATTCCATATCCTCGACCCGCTTTTGCATGCGCAACATTATTTAAAATTGTGTGGCTGAATCAGCCGTGTTAGAACATTCCCGTGCCATCCGCTCCGACGCATTATACTTTGCTGAAGCCGTTTCGCGAATTGTTCAAGACCGGCGTTCCATGTCTCACGTACCACAAAATCGCGCCACGCCCGCCCGGCGTTCGCATCAAGGGCCTTTATATGAATCCGCGCCTTTTTGTGAAACAAATGGACGAACTGGCCGAAGAAGGATATTCGGCCGAGCCTTACGGGCAGGTTCCTTTCGGCCCGAATGGTGGACACACAGTCGCGCTCACATTCGATGATGGTTTTGTGAACGCATTCAACATCGCGCTGGACGTCCTCGCGAAACACAAGTTCCGCGCAATCCAATTCCTCGTCGCCGACCGCATCGGGCAGTTCAACGAATGGGAAGTGCAGCTTGGCGACGTGCGCGAACCGCTGATGGATGCCTTGCAAATCCGCGAATGGATTGCGGCGGGTCATCAAATCGGCGCGCACACGCTCACGCATCCCTTTCTCACGCGTGTGAGCATTCGCGAAGCGCGCGAGGAAATTATTGCGGGCAAGAAAAAACTCGAAGACCTTTTCGGCGTGCCAGTCCAGCATTTTTCCTATCCATACGGGGACCGCAACCAAACCATCCGCGACATCGTGCGCGAAGCCGGCTACATAACCGCCTGCACCACGGAGTTCGGCGTGAACACCGCCGAGACGCATCCGCTGGAATTGCGCCGCATCATGGCCCGCCACCGCTCGATCAGCATAAAGGCGATCAAAGCCCAACTGGCGGGATGATGCCTTCTCTCGATTCAATGCGCCGCTTTCCATGCCTTTAGATTGGCTTCGGCGAACTTGATTCGTTCCGCCGCGCTGGTGACGCACAAATTCCAGTCCAGCACCGGTCGTGCTGCAGAACGTGGCGAATGCAATCTTCGATTTTCGTTGTGCTTCGCCAACTTCTGAAACTCTCGTCCCCACGCTTTTATTTTCCCGTCTGCTGTGAGCAATCCGGTGAACTGGCTCACGTCATTGGCTTCAGGTTGGTCGTAAAATCCCCAATTCAGCCAACCGCACGCAAGCCCCGCGGTCGATTCGACGACCTTGCGGCACCATTGCGCTTGTTGCTCTTCCGTGATGAACGGATGCTTGCCGTAGGTCAGCTTGCCGCCGCCATACCAGCCGAATTCACCAATCACGGCCGGTTTGCCCAACCCGGCGACCTGATGGATCACACTGTCCAAATACGCAAGGTTCCTCGCCTCATCGTCATCCATATAATCGTAATGGCCATTTGCAAGCGGATAAAAATGGATGGTCAGGTAATCCAGATAACGCGCTTGCCGTTCCGGACGAAAACCGGAATAAACCCAGCTTGCGGGCAACACGGACGGCACCGACCACTGGATCAATCCGATCGTGACCAGCGTATCTGGGGCGACTGATTTGATCGCCGCGACCTGCCGCTGCGTCCATTCGTCGGCGATGGATTCGCGGAAATTTTGAAAATCGAGCAGCCTCGCGCAATCCGCGCAATCCTGCTGCGGCGGAATGGGAATCGAGCCGAACGTCACGTCTCCGTTGGTCAAACCCCAGGCGGCGGCGACTGCATTTGTCGTGCGATATTTTTGTTCGAGCCAGCGGTTCCATTTTTCGCGCATGGGCGGAGTGTCCCAGCCCACCATCGGCTCATTAGCAAGTCGTATGAAAAAATCACCTTGCGATTCCGATAGCGCGCGGCGAACTGCCTCCAAAA
>DASRBR010000341.1:0-8123 GCA_035653495.1 Verrucomicrobiia bacterium | reverse complement strand
TCCATTGCCGGCGTTGCCGTGGCTGCTGGTTGCAGGCGCGCTTTCGGCGACCGGACAATTCAATCCGCTGCTGGCCGTTGGCCTGACCGTGGCGGCCTGCCTTCCAGCGGATGCCGTCTGGTTTTTTCTCGGCCGTCGGCGCGGCAATCAGGTGTTGCATCTGCTCTGCCGGATTTCACTGGAGCCGGATTCCTGCGTTCGCCGAACGCAAAACATTTTTTTTCGCCACGGGATGCGAGGTGTGATTGCGGCGAAATTTCTGCCGGGTTTCGGCACAATGATCCCGCCGCTTGCGGGCATGTCCGGCGTCAGTGCGCCGCGCTTTTTGATGATGGACGCGCTCGGCTCTTTCATTTACGGCACAGTCTTCGTCGCCGTGGGATTTGTATTCAGCCCACAGATTGAGCAGATTACCGCCGCGCTTTCGCGCATTGGCGGCAATGCTGTCCTTTTATTGATCGGGCTGGCGACGGCTTACATTGCGTTTAAAGTTTGGCGCCGGCAGAGACTCTTGCGCCAGTTGCGCATGTCGCGCATAACGGTGGCCGAGCTGCGCCAGAAAAAGGCTGCCGGCGAGGACTTGTTCATATTGGACCTTCGCACCCGCCAGGAACTGGAACAGGACCCCGCGGTGATTGACGGCGCGATCCACATTGAAGTCGCTGAACTGGATACGCGCCTCGACGAAATCCCGCGCGACCGTGACGTCATCCTTTACTGCTCCTGTCCGAATGAAATCACCAGCGCGCGCGTCGCCTTGTCGCTGCACCGAAAAGGCATCACGCGCGTGCGGCCCCTGCTTGGAGGAATTGATGAATGGCGGAAATTGAATATCACAGTTGCGGAAAAATCGCGATTAACGAACATCGTTTGAGATGGTGGCTGGAGGCGGAATCGAACCGCCGACACAAGGATTTTCAGTCCTCTGCTCTACCGACTGAGCTATCCAGCCCCATTAAAGGCAAGTGAGCAACTCTTCCACAGCCACGCACCGCTTTGCAAGTCTTAAAAAAAATACAAAGGCCACGCCAGTGGACGAAGAGAATCGGCCAAGCGCGACGGATTCTTTATGAATTCAGTCAGCAATGGTTCGCCAACACCAAATCCCTGTCCACTAAAAGGGCAGTTCATTCAGCATGGCGCGATTAATGGGCGAATTCCGAGGTTCGTTCCATGCTCAGGAACTCGCCTCGTTCGGCATTGTTCTGAAATGGTTTTACTCTTCCAAGTGCTTGCATTTTGCAGTGTTGTGCAACGTGAATTGACATTCCAAAGCGTTTACGCCAATTTCCCCCGCTTGAATGGCACCCGTGTTGCTTTTAGGTTGCAACCAATTATATATGCCTTTAGGACGTGACTCATGGCAAAAGCATTGATCATAGCAGAGAAACCCTCCGTGGCCGGCGACATCGCGAAGGCGCTGGGCGGTTTCAAGAAAGTGGACGATTACTACGAGAGCGATCATTACGTGCTCTCGTCGGCAGTCGGCCATCTGCTTGAATTGACTGTTCCCGAGCAGTTCGAAGTCAAGCGAGGGAAATGGACCTTCGCGCATCTTCCCATCATTCCGCCGCATTTCGACCTCAAGCCCATCGAAAAAAGCGAGCCGCGGCTCAAGCTGCTGACCAAATTGATCAAGCGAAAGGACGTTGACACCTTGATCAATGCCTGTGACGCCGGGCGCGAAGGGGAATTGATTTTCCGGTACATCGTCCAGCACACGAAGGTGCACAAAACGATCAAACGGCTTTGGCTGCAATCCATGACGCCTGCGGCCATCCGCGAAGGGTTCGAGGCATTGCGCGGCGATGAAGCGATGCTGCCGCTGGCGGATGCCGCCGTTTGCCGGTCTGAATCCGACTGGCTGGTGGGCATCAATGGCACGCGCGCGATGACGGCCTTCAATTCCAAGAGCGGCGGTTTTCATCTCACCACCGTCGGTCGCGTGCAAACGCCAACGCTTGCGATCCTCGTCGAGCGCGAGGAAAAGATCAAAAAGTTCGTGCCGAAGGATTATTGGGAAATTCACGGCACGTTTGGCGCAAAAGCCGGCGAATATGCCGGTCGCTGGTTCGATGAAAAATTTTCGCGAGACAAGCTTGATAAGAAGGACGGTGAAGCCGATTACCTGCGCGCCGAGCGCGTTTGGGAATTGCCATTTGCCGAGGCCATCCGGGCGAAATGTTTGGGCAAACCGGGCGTCGTCACCGAGGAAAGCAAGCCAACGACGCAGCTTTCGCCGTTGCTTTATGATTTGACGAGTTTGCAACGCGAAGCAAACGGGCGTTTCGGTTTTTCCGCCAAGAACACGCTCGGGCTCGCGCAGGCACTTTACGAAAAACACAAGGTCCTGACCTATCCGCGAACGGATGCACGCGCCTTGCCGGAAGATTATCTCGGGACGGTCAAGCAGACTTTGGGAATGCTGGAAGGCGTGACCGGTTACAGCACGTTCGCGGCGCAAATCCTGACGCAGGACTGGGTCAAGCCGAACAAGCGCATATTTAATAATGCGAAAATCTCCGACCACTTCGCTATCATTCCGACCGCTCTCGCACCGAAACATTTGAGCGAGCCTGAACAAAAGCTTTATGACCTGGTCACGAAACGCTTTCTGGCCGTGTTTTTCCCGGCGGCGGAATTTTTGGTGACGACCCGCATCACGCGGGTTGAAGGCGAGCCTTTCAAGAGCGAAGGCAAGGTGATGGTCAATGCGGGCTGGATGGCGGTCTATGGCCGCGACGTGCAGTCGGACGACACTCCCACGCTGGTCGCCGTGCAGCCGGGTGAATCAGTCAAGACGGAGAAGATAGACATCCAACAGAACCAGACCAAACCGCCGGCAAGGTATTCGGAAGCGACGTTGCTGAGCGCCATGGAAAGCGCGGGCAAACTGATTGATGACGAGGAATTACGCGCCGCCATGAGCGAAAAAGGTCTGGGGACTCCCGCCACGCGCGCTGCAATCATCGAGGGTTTGCTTTACGAAAAGTATCTGGTGCGCAACGGGCGCGAATTGCAGCCCACGGCCAAGGCATTTTCGCTTCTCACGCTTTTGCGCGGGCTGGATATCCCTGAATTGTGCTCGCCGGAATTGACGGGCGATTGGGAATTCAAGCTGCATGAGATGTCGCGCGGCAGGCTGAAACGCGCGGAGTTTATGAAGGAAATCGCGGCGATGACGAAGGACATCGTTGCCAAGGCCAAGCGGCACGACAGCGACACAGTCCCGGGCGATTTCGGGACGTTGAAGACGCCTTGTCCAAAATGCGGCGGCGAGATCAAGGAAAATTACAAAAAGTTCCAGTGCCAGAAATGTGATTTTGCGTTGTGGAAAATCGTCGCGGGCCGGCAGTTGGAAATCGAGGAAGTGGAGGAGTTGATCAGCAAGGGGACCGTGGGACCGTTGCAGGGTTTTCGCAGCAAGATGGGCAGGCCATTCGCGGCGGTCATCAAAATGGCGCCTCCAGAGTTCAAGCCGGAGTTTGATTTCGGCCAAAACCAGACCAATCCCGACGGCACGGTGCAGCAGATGGATTTCACCGGGCAGGAACCGGCCGGCAAATGCCCGAAATGCGGCGGGCGCGTGTTCG
Organism: Verrucomicrobiia bacterium; assembly: GCA_035653495.1. Lineage (GTDB taxonomy): Bacteria > Verrucomicrobiota > Verrucomicrobiia > Limisphaerales > Pedosphaeraceae > DATAUW01. Next base: position 4,530 of record DASRBR010000341.1, on the reverse strand, counting down.
AGACGGCGATGAGTTACATCTGCGAAAACGCGGCGGCAGCGGCCAAGACTTGCGATTTTCGTTCTGGCAAAATCATTTTGCAGCGGCCCATCGATCGCGCGCAGATGCAAAAGTTGCTCGAAACCGGCAAGACCGATCTGCTGGAGAAGTTCATTTCCAAAAAGGGCCGGCCGTTCAAGGCGTATCTCGTCAACAAGGACGGCAAGGTGGGTTTTGAGTTTGAGCCGCGCCAGCCCAAGGGCAAGGCCGCTGCAGCAGCAAAAAATGGAGAAGCGACAGAAGCCGCGCCGAAGATTGATTTCAACGGCAAACAAGTGGTAGGCAAATGCCCGAAATGCGGCGGAAAAGTCTATGACACCGAGGCGGGTTATTTGTGCGAACGTTCGCAACAGGACGGGAAGGCTTGTAAATTCAAGATCAGCCGCGAAATTGGGCATCAGCCCATTGAGCCGGAGCAGGCGAAAAAAATTCTTACCGAGCACAAGAGCGATTTGCTGAACAAATTTATTTCGAAGACCGGCCGGCCTTATTCGGCCTACCTGGTGATGGACGACAAGGGCAAGATCACGTTCGATTTTCCGCCGCGCGAGGGCGAAGCGGTCCATAATTGATCTCAATGCCCGCAGCCCAGCCAGACGCGCCAGCCCTCAAAGATAAATTCATCGAGAAGTTTCTCGATCACCTTGCCGCCGATCGTGGCGCTTCGGTTTACACGCAACGCAATTATCGTCAGGCGCTTCTTGAATTTTACAAATGGCACCATGATGAGCGCCATCAGGCACCCGCATGGCATGATCTGCAACGGGACGATTTTCGCGCTTATGTGCGTTTTCTCGGGCGCGGCAATCTGAGCCGCGCGGCCATTCAACTGCGCTTTTGCGCGTTGCGGGCCTTTTATAAATCTCTCATCCGCCACGGCGAAGTCGCGAGTTCGCCCATCAAAAATCTTTCGCTGCCCAAACTGGAAAAGCGGCTCCCAAAATACCTCACACTTCGGCAAATGCTGGATTTGCTCGACGCGCCGTTGAAACCGCTAGGCACGCTTCGAAAAAAAGGCCCAGGCCGACCCATTGTCGCGAGCGCATGTTATCGCGACACGGCGATCCTCGAAACAATTTATTCGTGCGGCTTGCGCATCAGCGAACTGTGCGCCTTGAACGCGTCGGACATTGATTGGAACGAGCGGATGGTGCGCGTGCTGGGCAAGGGAAAGAAGGAACGGATGGTACCCATCGGCGAACCGGCGCTGGCCGCGATACGCAATTATTGGAACATGCTGGATCAGCCTCCGGCAGGCAATGCGCCGGTTTTTGTTTCGGAGCTGGGTCGCGGCGGGCCGCTTTCGCCGCGCATTTTACAGACTCGATTAAAGAAATATCTCGCGACGGCAGGACTGGACCCAAAGCTCACCCCGCACAAACTGCGACACAGTTACGCCACGCACCTGCTGGACGCTGGCGCCGATTTGCGTAGTGTGCAGGAATTATTGGGCCATGCGCACCTCGTCACGACGCAGATTTACACACATCTCACCACTGAACGATTGAAGCGCGCTTATGATCAAGCGCATCCGCGAGCGTAACACAGAGTCTGGAGTGGCCCAAAATGGGACATCTTGCTGCGTGAAAATGGCGCGCCAGCGAAATTTTGATTGATTTGTACCCGTGCAATGGGAACTATTTATTTTCTGAAAGGCAAGGTGCTGCCTTTTGCCGATGAACAAAAGTAAGAAAAAAATCCGCGTCCTGTTGGCAGACGATCATCCCGTCGTCAGAAAGGGCATTCGCACCTGGCTGGGCGAAGTCAAAAACATCGAAGTGATCGATGAAGCCGTCAACGGTCAGGAGGCTGTTGCCAAGGTTAAACAATTCTTGCCGGATGTCGTCCTGATGGATGTGGACATGCCGAAATTGAGCGGGCTCGACGCGACCAGAATAATCCGTAAGGAATGCCCCAACACACGCGTGCTCATCCTTTCCATGCACACGAACAAAGCGGTCGTGCTGCAAATCATCCAGTCTGGCGCGCAAGGTTACGTGCTCAAGGACGCGCCGCCTGCGGATATTTTGAAAGCCATTGAAATGGCCGACAGCGGCGAGCCGTTCTTCAGCCCGAACATCAGCCAGATCGTTTTAAATCAATATTTGGCGGAATCCACAGGGCAGGAAGCGGAAGGGGCGGCCAAGTTGACGAATCGCGAACGCCAGGTGCTTGCAATGATTGCAGAAGGCCAGAGCAACAAGGAAATGGCGAACAAATTGGGCGTCGGTGTGCGCACCATCGAGACCCACCGCGAGCGCATGATGGCGAAACTGGACATCCACACCGTCGCCGGATTGACCAAGTTCGCCATCGCAAACGGGATTGTTAATCTCGAAGATCTTCCCGGGCAAACCTAGGCAAGGACTCGCTGCCGCGTCCATCTGGATTCAATTTTACGGTCCCTTGCTGGCCATTTTGCTGAACGCTGCCGAGCCTGAGCTTTTCTTTTCCGTGTCGTGCCGCATCGCTTCCAGGTTGCGCGCTTCGGTTGCAAGCCGCGTCAATTTCGCGTCAGCTTGCTTTTCTTCGCTCAAATTTTCCTTTAATAGCGGCAGGACCGAGTCGCGGCCCAATTCTTTTGCCCAGGTGCACAATGCGCCATACGAAGTGATTTCGTAATGCTCGGCTTTTTGGCCCGACGCAATCAGCGCGGCGTCAATCGCCGTGTTGCCCTCGAATTCAGTCGCCATCATTTGGCCTTCGTCGATGATGCCTTCCAGCCCCTTGCAACTTTTTCGTTGCGGTTCCTCCCCCAGCGCGCGAAAGACCTGCTCGAGCCGGTTCACATGATTTTTCGTTTGCGCCAAATGGTCGTTGAACGCCTGGCGCAATTCGCCTGATTCGGCATTTTCGGCCATTTCCGGCAACGCCTTCACGAGCTGCTGCTCGCCGTCATACATGTCTTTCAATTCTCGTAGAAACAATTTCTCAAGATCATTCATAACCCATTCTCCGTTTGCATTTTCAATCCAAATAAACATCGGCCACGCCATTGGGAATGCAACAGCCCATTATGGGGAAATCTAGTTATTCGAAATCGCTGTTGAATGAAAACCACGTGGATCTTGGCAAGACTCGCGCCCATTCAGAAGGATGTGAATAACTTGTGGATTAGCTGTGGATAAGCTTTGGTTGCAATCCCCTGCAAAACAGGGCAAAACATACTCGGCAGAACAATTGAGTTCGTCGTTCAAATACCGGTTTAGAGATCTTTGTCCGGGGCCCGAACTTGCCTAACGGCATCATCCCGCTTGCGGGAAGGCCAATCTCCTTTGAACCATTTGTTCTGCTCTTCTTTTTGGGGTGAAACCCCCGTTGTCCCCGCCCCTTCCAGCGAAGAAATTAATATATGAATAACTGGAAGGAATCTGACTGGTTCAAGAATTGGCTGGCGATTGCACGGCAGGGTCAAAACGCCATGCGGCGGGCGGAGGGCCAGGGTGAACTGCCCCCGGCTCTGGCAGACCGGCAGTCCGTCGCGCCGGCAGAAGCGACCGAAGTAGCGCCTGCAGCCGAATGGCAAACGGCGGAATGAGGGCCACAATCAACTGAGAAGCACTGGCTCCAATTTGATAACAAACCCCAAGCCTCAACATCACGCGCAGGCTTTAAACTGCGAACCCCATGGGGGGGGAGGGGGTTTTTTCCGCGGGATTTTTTGCAACTTTATGAAATTTTGCGGAATTTCAACAACTTACAACTTTCAACTTGCTTCGCGGTAGGGACGCGCTGCTGCGCGTCCGCTGTCCGCGGCTGAAAACGTAAGTTTTCACCCTCCCCGTTCCAATTTTTTCCCCGTAGCTGCAACAAGCCGCAACAAGGTGCAACAAGGTGCAACAAGGTGCAACACCCGGCCAAAATCCGTCCCAACTCGAAACACGGAACTGTTTTCCCTCAACCCTCAACAATCAACCTTCAACCATTTGAAAGGCTGTCCGCGCTCCCACGCGACATTATCCGAAACAATGCGACACAGCCCGGAACGGTTACATGGTTAAATGGTTACATCGTTACAATAACCCCCACGCGGACAAGGCTGTCCGCGCTCCCGCCCAACCGGAATCCGGAACCCTTAAGGCCAGCCAGGATAGAGGATGGCAAAAATCCGCCGGATAGTTTGATAGCGCCCATCCAGCATCCAGCATCAAGAATCCAGCGACCAGCATCCAGAACCCGTATCCGATTCAAATGTCAAAGAGCAGCGCGAACGATAAACGTTCACGCGTCCGCCATGTTTCAACGGAGGGGCGGACATCCTCCTCGCGATGAGGAGAATAGCAGCGCCCTGGATTCTGTCAAGCACATTTTATCAGTCACTCTGGAACGGGAACATTGGCCGCTTCCACCTTCTGGAGCTTGGATTTTGGCGCCTCGGTTTATTTTTTGCCTTCCCATTTCACCGCATTCACAATGATGCGCAGTGGGATTTCCTGCTTGTAGATGGGGTAGGTCTCATGACCTGGACGGAAGTAAAATACTTTTCCTTTG
>DASRBR010000340.1:0-6224 GCA_035653495.1 Verrucomicrobiia bacterium | reverse complement strand
CGGTTGTCTTATAATTTTCGTCGGCCCACACGCGGCGAAATCATTGTTTTCGAAACGCGCGGCATCGGCAACGAATACGGCCAATTGCCACAAGACCAGTTTTACATCAAACGCCTGGTTGCCCTGGGCGGCGAAAAAGTCCGGATTGGCGACGACCGGCATTTGGTCATAGACGGCGTGCGCCTGGACAAAACCACGCCGCATTTCGAGAATGTTTATTCGTTTGATCCTAAACAACCGCCACGCGACAGCCAATATTCCGGGCACCTGAACCAGACTGTTGCGAACGAATATCATTTATACCCGAACACCGCGCCGCTTTTTCCTGATTCAAATGCAGTCTTCAACGTGCGCCCAGACCATTACATGGTAATGGGCGACAACACCTGCAACAGCTCCGATTCGCGCGTCTGGGGCGACTTTCCATGCACGAACGTGATCGGCAAATACTTTCTGGTTTACTGGCCATTTACATCGCGTTGGGGTTGGAACGTCAAATAGGCAAACAGCAGATTTTCCAAAGAACGGCCAATTTTCAGCGATATAATTATATGCGCACAATGTTGGTTATATTCAATATATTAGCCTTGTTGCCGCGATTTTGCTGGCTGGTTTTGAAACCGTAATCTTAAATCGCGCCGGAAGGAACCAAGAATGACTCCCATGACCAGACGAACGCAGTTTCCACGATCACATCATTGGCTGCCGCTCGCCTGCTCTCTCTTGTTGATTGGCTTCCTTCCGAATCGCTGCCCAGCCCAGGACAAGGTCCGGATGGTCATTTTCACGCCGTCGGATTTGTCCGTGCCACCAGAAACGCGGCAGCAATTGACCCGCATGGCAGACGCGACTGAGAAATTCTTTTTTAAATGGATGGACCATTGGGGTTATCCGCCGGGCGTCACGAACCTTTTCAATCGCGAACCAGATGGCATGGTCGAGTTCCTCGAAGTGCACGGCGACAAACCGGTCGCAAGCGGCAAATACGCCAAACCGAATTTTGCCGACGACGTCATCAAACAAGCGACGCGCCAGTACAAAATACCGGGCAAAAATCATGTCTGGTGGATTTTTGTCTATTTGGGCGATCGCCCGGCGCGTTTCAATAATTTTGCCGGTACCGGCAATCCACGCGACGGCGGCTGGGCAATGGTCAATTACGACACATTGCCCGGCGAAATCAATTCTGACCAAAGTCTCGTCGAAGGCTTCAACGGAAAAGTTTTTCTCAAGGGAACGATTCACGAACTGGGCCACGCGTTCGGGCTGCCGCATCAAGGACCCGATCCCGAACTCGGTCTCGGCAATACGTTGATGGGACCTGTGACCGCGCTTTATATCGCCCGGAAATATCCCAAGCCCGACCAGGTTTATCTTTGCGAAGCTTCCGCCGCGATGCTTTGGAAACATCCGATTTTCGCGGACAAAGATTTCGAGCAAATTCCGCAATTCAAAGCCACCCTGCTCGATTACCAGGCCAAATTCAATTCGACAAACGACACCGTCACGCTGTCCGGCAAACTCGTTGCCGACAAACCCGCGCACAGCGTGGTGGTGATTGACGATCCCGCGCCGCACAATGAGTATTGGCATCAAACGCATGCGGCGCGCATTGCATCCGACGGCACGTTTCAGGTTACCATCAAACATCCGTCAAAGGGAGACGGGCGTTTCCGCATTTTATTTTGTTTCGAAAACGGAATGGTGAGCGGAGACGGCGCGAATTTTCGGTTCGTCAATCGTGGCGACATCATTAAGCCGTACCATTTCAAAGACGGCGAATTTGCGTTCGACGAATGATCATTCGTTCGCCTGCTGGTCGGACAAGGCTTTTTTTGTCATGTCCGGCAGATGACCGATCCCCTCCTTTGCCATGATGGCCGCGCCGACGATTTTGGCCAACGCGGTCACACGCTCGGTGATTGGCTTCAGATCTTCGCCAAATTTGCGCGCAACGATTCCAGCTTCCGCGATGAAGGCCCAAAAGTCTTCGATGTCCGTCGTCTTCTTATGCAATTCGCGCTGGGTGGCCTCAAGCCGCTTGGAGAGGCGGCGCTTGTGTTTGGGCGTGATGAGATGGCTCCGGGCAATGAATTCACGCAATTCGGTGATCAAGGTCTGTATCCTTGCGAATTCCGCATCGGAAAACTCGTAAGGCTCTTCAGACGCAAAAAACGAAACGTATCGTTGTTCGGTTTCAGAAACGATCGTCTCCGCGTTTCGCGTTTCCAGATGGCTGATCCACTTGTTCGAAGACTGCGTCAAAAAACCGCCGAGAGTGTCCATGTTTTGCCGCTGATTGGGACCAATGGCAGGCGTGTCCCAGTGCAGACCTCGCGACGTATGAAAAGCTTTCAGCAAACCCAGGCACTCCAGATAAGAAGCGTAGTTGTTCACGTTGGCCGGCGGAAAGCTTTGCTGAAATCGCAAATACTCACGGCCCAGCAGTCCCAACGCCGCGGCATCATCGGCGGGCAGCGTCGTTATGAATTCATTGGAGAAAAACCCTGCGTTCATGCCTTAAAAATTATATGCATTGACTTCAGTTTGTAAATTAACTTGCACCGAACGAATTTAAGTTTTCCATCAGTCCCTTTTGCGGCTGGCTCCCCTGCCCTTTTAGGGGTTTTCGGGCGGTTTGTTGCTGGTTGTGGGCAGCGCCATTTTGTCGGCAGCGATGGGAATCGTGACGTCCGAGACCAGCGCATCGCTGGACAGGCGCACAATGGTCGGTCCGGAAAGCTCCACGACAACGGTTGGCGTCACACCGGGCGTAACATTGAATTGCAATCGCGCCGCATCACCCGTGGGATTGAAAATCGGATCGGCAGGCGAACCGACGGCTGAAAAATTCACCACCGTTGCAGAGTGATTAAACGTGCCGACATCCATGGTCACAACGCCGCTTGCAGAACTGCTGTTCGGCCTGAACATGACCGTCAGGAAATAATTGTTGCCGGCCGGAACGATGCTCTGGCTTGCCACGCTTAATTTAAGACTGCCGTCGTCCGATGGATTGTTGTTGGCAACCGGCGCGGTTTTTGGGGTAGGCGCGGACGTCACCGGCGGGTTGGATGTTGTTTGCGTTTGCTCTGGAGCTGTTGGGACTGGTGTTGGAATCCTTTTTTGCGCGGCGAGCGCATCGCGTTCCAGTTGCGCGATGAGATTGCTGGAACGCGAAAGCTGGCTCGACGCGGCATCCATCTGATCGAGCAGCGATTCGAGCGATGGCCGGACGCCGTTGGTGATGATTTCGTTGGCTCGCTGGCGCGCTGCTTCTTCAATGGCCAGTTGGATGCGCGGTTGCCTGAATTCGGCGACGATCTGGTTTGAGATTTGTCCAACGGCCGCGCGAATGCGATTCGTCGAGTTTTGTTCCAATGTGCTCATGTAAGCCTTCGCGCGCGTGTCGATGACCCGGTCCGCGACGGCCACAATGGCCCACGCTGCAAGTCCCACGACCAGCAGGAACGCCGCCCAAAATTTCCACGAACCGAACACCTGCGCCGCGAGCAACTGGAGTTGTTCGGAAGTCAATGTCGTGGGCACGGGTTGTTCATCCAGAACGAACGGCACGTGGCAATCCGGGCATTGGACGAGCAGCCGGTCATGCGCTTTTCGCCCGCATTGTGGACAATGCCTTTTGATGGTCTCTGGCATCCTACAATGAAAGCATAAAGAGCCGCATGTTCAAGGGCTTTAATGGCTGAGGTTGATTGTTGTAGAAAAGGCCGAGGAGCTCACCGTGAAGCGAACGTAATCCATTTTGCGTAGGAGCCGACGTAAGGAGGCTCTGAATTTTTTCGCTCCAGAAGATTTGAGCCTCCTCACGTTGGCTCCTACCAAGATTTGATTGTGTATGAAACTCTGTTCAGTTAACTTCGGCAAAACTCAGGCTTTTTGATAAATCTCCAAATATCTTTGCACCATGCGGTCCCAGGAAAAATCGACTTTCATGCCATTGCGGCGATAATGGAGCAACAGTTTTGGTTCTTCATACAACACCAGCGCCTTTCTCATCCCGCGCGCCAGTGCGCGGCCGGAATATTCGGCAAATTTGATTCCATCGGCCCGCTCGCGGTCCTCCGAGATGTCCACCACCGTATCATCCAAACCGCCGGTGATGCGCACGATGGGGACCGTGCCATAACGGAGGCTGTACATCTGGTTCAAACCGCACGGCTCAAATTTCGAGGGCATTACATAAAAATCGCATCCGGCCTCAATGCGATGCGAAAGCCCCTGGTCAAACCCGATCCGCGCCACGACCTTGCTCGGATACCGTTTCGCGAGTTCGCGGTAGGCTTTTTCAAACACTGCCGCACCGCTGCCGAGCAAAACGAATTGCATGTTCGTGCTGAGCATTTCTTCCAGCGCGGCCAGTTCGATGTCGAGCCCCTTTTGGTCGGCCAATCGCGTGATGGTCCCGAACAGCGGCACTTTGGCGTCCACCGGCAGCCCGATTTCCTCCTGCAACGCAAGTTTGTTTTTGGTTTTGCCGGCAAGATTTCGGACCGAATAAGGAAACGGCAGATGCGGATTTTCTGTCGTGTTCCATTCCTCGTAATCCACGCCGTTCAAGATGCCAAAGAGCGACGATTGCCGCTTGCGCAACATGTCATCCAGCCCGCAACCCAATTCCGGCGTGGTGATCTCGCGCGCATAACGCGGGCTGACGGTCGTGACGACGTCCGCATACGCGATGCCTGCCTTCAGGCAATTCAACAAGCCGTAAAATTCCGCGCCATTTAGATTGAAATAATCGAGCGGAAGGTTTGTGAGCGAATATTGCGCCGCCGGAAAAATGCCTTGATACGCGAGGTTGTGAATCGTGAAACAGGTGCGCGGAACTTTCATCCAGCCGGCCTGCAATCGTTCATGTTGGATGAGCAGCGGCAACAAGCCGGTCTGCCAGTCATTCGCGTGGACAACCTCCGGCTGCCACGGCAAATAACGCGCCAGATGCATGGCGGCCTTGCAAAAGAAGATAAAACGCTCCGCGTTGTCGGTGTAATCCTTCCCGCCTTCGCCGTACAAACCGCTGCGCTGATAAAAATCAGGATGGTGAATGAAATAAATCGTCAAACCCGGCTCAGGTTCGGTGTGCCACACCTCGCCATGGATTGTGCGATTGCCCAGCGGCAAATCCAAGCGCCAGTCCATTTTTACGATGGACGGAAATTTTTCGCGGATGCCGCGATACAACGGCGTGACCACGCCCACGCGATTGCCGGCATGGGCAAGCGATTTCGCCAAGGCGCCGGCCATGTCGGCAAGGCCGCCGGTCTTGGAATAAGGATGGACTTCGCTGCTCGCCAGCAGGATTTTCATGCGGCCCGTCAGGCTGAAATGCGGTCGGTCTTCAGGAACGGTTGCAACGGTGGTGGGATTGCCACGCTGCCGTCCGCCTGCTGGTAAGTTTCAACAAGGGCCACGAACAATCGCGCAAGCGCCGTGCCGCTGCCGTTGAGGATGTGCGGGAATTTGTTTTCGCCATTTTCAGCCTTGAAGCGCAGGCCCATGCGGCGCGCCTGGAAATCTTCACAATTCGAGCAGCTCGATACTTCCAGATACTGCGCCTGCCCCGGCGCCCAAACTTCGATGTCATAAGTTTTCGCGCTGCCGAAACCCATATCGCCGGTGCAAAGCATGATCACCCGATAATGCAAGCCGAGCAGTTGCAAAACTTTTTCCGCGTTCGCGACCATTTTTTCCAACTCGTCGTAACCGTGCTCCGGTTTCACGATTTTGATCAACTCGACTTTGTCGAACTGATGCACGCGGATCATCCCGCGCGTCCCCACTCCTGCTGCGCCTGCTTCACCGCGAAAACATGGCGTGTAGGCGCAGTAATAGATTGGTAACTGTTTCTCCGGCAAAATTTCCTCGCGATGGATGTTGGCAACCGGCGTCTCCGCCGTTGGAATCAAATAAAGTTTGCCGAGCTTGGCCGCATCATCTCCTTCCGCGACTCCATAATATTGGTCCTTAAATTTCGGAAATTGTCCGACGCCTTCGAGGCATTTCGGCCCGACCATGAATGGCGGAGAAACTTCCGTGTAACCATGCTGCGTGATGTGCAGGTCGAGCAAAAATTGGATCAACGCGCGCTCAAGCCGCGCGCCCCAATTGGTGTAAAGCAGAAAACCGCTGCCGGAAAGTTTTGCCGCGCGCGCAAAATCCACCATCTTCAAACTTTCGCAAAGCTCGATGTGCGACTTCGG
>DASRBR010000339.1:0-4936 GCA_035653495.1 Verrucomicrobiia bacterium | reverse complement strand
GTGTCGATGTCCGTGGCTGTGGCTTCAATGTCGATGTTCGTCCCTTCAGAGAACTCGCTGCAATTGGTAGGGCTTGTGATCGAACATTCAGGCAGGATATTCGTGACCGAGATGATCACCGGGCAGGAAAGCGCGCATTTTCCGAAAGAATCCACAACGCGTGCGAACAAAGCGTAACAACTCGGCTGGCAGGTGTTCCAGGTGATGGAAAACGGGCTGTTCGTGCTTTTGCCGATGCATTCGTCATTGGCGTAAAAGCTGACGCAAACGATTTGCGTGTCCTCATCCGAAATTTCCGGCGTCAAAACAATGTTTGCAGGTGTCTCAAAAACACTGCCGTTGGTTGGGCTGGTCAGATCAATGCTAGGCGGCGGGATGTTGAAAGTATCGTCAACGATTTCCACCTTGGCGCGGCATCTGCCAATCGCATACGTGCCATTGGTCTGCAGAGTCAAACAAACCGTTTTGTTCCCGCGAACGGCGGTATCAAGGATGGGCACCACGGGAATGTCAATCGCCAGCCACCCGGCGGGAATGGTGATCGGGTTGGTGATCGTCTCGTAATCAACTCCATTTGAGGCTGTCCCTGAAATGGCGCAGTCCACGGTCAAATCGTCGTTAGTCGGGCCGTAGCGGATCAACGTGAACGCGCCGGTGCTGGTGCCTTCCAGGGCGGTTCCGTCAGTGGCCAGAATGCTGACCATGGTCATTTGGTTTGTGCAGGTTTGGGCATGCGCCATGGTTGCAAATCCAAAAGCAATTCCCAAAAGGGCAAGGGACTTCCTAAAAGAAAAAAGGGTGGTTTTCATCGTCTTCGTTTTCTGAGTATCGAGTGCTTCGCGTAATGATGCTCGATAGGTCCGATTGCCTGAAGATAAATGGAACGGCGAAATGATGCACCGGGTCGCCTCACAAGTCAATTTTAAAACGGTTGCGGGGGAGATTACCCCATTGCCCAACGGCCGTTTGAAGGCTTTTGTTTTCTATAAGAATAAGAAGGCGCTGGTTCCATGAGATCACCCTTTGGAAATTATATTATGAAAACAACACAAAAATGGGTATGGAGGCTGTTGTGTGCCCTGGCACTTGCAACAGTTGCCGGATGCGCAAGCAACCAAGGTCAAGGTGGCTACACCACGTCCTATCAGCAAGGCACAGGATACGGGAATGAATACGAATACGGGAACCAATGGAACTCTCCTGGCCCGCCTTACGAATGGCAGCATCCGTCTCCTCGCGACCAGATGACCCCCTGATCACGGCGTGGCTTCGCGCCAATTGCCGTCCTGGTCGTAATTGAGCGATTTCGCCCAGCCGCAGGAGTTCCAAAGTTGATCGAAGGCTGGGCGAAGCGCTCGTGAAAATTCCTGCGTCACATCGGCGATGACCACTTCGTCCAAAAACAAGTGGTCTCGCTCGACTTGATGCGACGCCGGGTTCCATTTCATTGGCCCGGGAAACATGCTGTAATCGCGCACGCCGAGAAAACTGAGCATCACCACGTACGGCGGCTCGATTTGCAGTGCCCGCAACAACTCGATCATGCGATTGCCGCATTGGATGATTTCTTTTTCGAACGCCGCGCCGGGAAAAAGCTTCCGTTCATCCCGCGGCTGCAACAGCACGCTTTCCACCGCTTCAAGGCAGCCAGTCCGGAAAAGTTGCACATACGAATACGCATAATTTTCCTTCGAACTGAAATTGATAATGCCATCAAAGTTGTGATGGCTGATGACGCCACGGGCCGCCATCGGCACGGGCATCACGAGTTCGCCTGAGCCAATCGGGTCCAAATCAACCCGAAAACCCGCCTGAAATGAAACCAGCGGCAGGATATGCAGCACCGTCTTGGGCGCTTCGGACAGCCGCACAGTCAATGTGCGGTTGAGAAGCGCGTTGATGCGTTCGAGCCGGAACGCGCGGATTTTTTCCGCATACGATTCGCTCAGGGCAAACGCCGAGCGCAACCCGCCGACATCCAGCAGGCTACGTCCTGCCGGAGTTCGCGAATAAAACCGGTTCATCTGCCGGAACACCACCATGTGCGGTCCGACCCAAGTTTTAGGAACCCGGACCGCAAGCAGAAAACGATGATCGGGCAATTCGAGCGTCTTGAAACGCAATCCAGGAATTCTCGGCGTTATGCCAGTGATGGCGATCTGTTCCAGCCATGCGCGCGCTTCTTCGACCGCACTTTTTTCCAATCCCGCCGCAACGCCGTAAAAAATATGTCCGCCCGACGCATTCGCGAATGAGGAAATATCGCTCAGGAATTCCTCGCGACCGGCGTCCGTCCCAGCCGGCAAAAGCGGTTTGAATTCAATCTGCCGCAAATCATTCAAGCCACCTTGCAACAGGGCTGTAACATCCGCCGGGGACATCACTTCAAGTGACATTTCAGACGCCATACTGGGTTGCAGTCGTGGTAATTCTCAATATTGGCCGCGCCAACAAAGGAGATTAGCAATCCACATGCCGCCAGACAATGAGAAAGGCACCGAGAAATGGCCTGCACTCTGTTAATGCAAGTTGCTGCGAGGGTTCAGCTTGAGAGATGGGTTTTGGGCGTTATTTTTGATTGCGGCGTTCGATGATGCTTTGCAGCTTCGTCACGTAATCGCGCCAGCTTTCGAATTTTCGTTCGCGTGCTTCCATGCACAATCGCAAATATAGGTTTTCATCCGTTAAAAGGCGGCGCATTCCACCAGCCAAAGCGCTTGGGTCTTTTTGATCGACAACCAAACATCCACCGCCGTTTGCGAGTTCGCCCAAGGCCCCATTCCCGCCGCACACGCTAGGTTTTCCGCGCTGGAGACTTTCGACGATCGGCAAACCGTATCCCTCGATCAACGATGGAAAAACTGTGAACGCGCATTCGTCATAAGCCGCCAGCAAAGTATCGTTGCCCACATGACGGCGCCAGCGCACCGGTCGGCCAGCGCGAGTCAATCGCTCGATTTCCGCCAGGACGCGCGGACCACATTCGCGCGTCGTTCGCCCAATCATTTCCAGTTCGAATTGCGCATTCTCGCGCCATAATTGTTCGGCGGCGGCAACCAGCGTGAGATGATTTTTGCGCGGTTCAAGCGTCCCGACGCAAAGGATTTTTTTTCGATTCGTGTTTGTGATGGAAGCAATCGGCCTCACTGCAGCGCTGAAGGATTCGTCAGGCGGCCAGCCAAGAACGTGAACCGGCGGTGCATGTTTGGCCTTGTGCATCTGCCAGCAGGCGCGCAAATCATCAGCCGCTTCGCGCGAAGACGTGATCACCGTGTCAAAATCCGTAAGCGTCATCATGTATTCCACCACGCCCCCGACATTTATGGCCGGCGTCACGTCCGGCCTGCGCCATGGAATCGCATCGAAAAAAAACGCGATTCGCAGCGCGCCAGACTTTTTACCAAGGGCTGCGACGCACGCGCCGCGGCCATCGCGAAAAACTTGCGGGACAAGCACGGCATCACACGATTTCAAACGCGCTTCCATATCGAGCCGATTGCGGCGATGCGCAAGCTGGCGCACGAATTTGCTCCAGACAGGAATGGGATTTGCGCTGCGCGATGGTTGCGAGAGGGCTTTGCGTCCGCTTGCGCGGGCAAACGGCGCTTCCAGAAAGCCGCGCTCGCGCTTGGACAACGCGCAGTAACCCGCCAGCTTCGGTTCCCACAAAATTGGCGTGATCGGCAAATCCGCCTGGCATAAGGCGCGGAAAAGGCCGCGCACCACGCGTTGAATGCCGGTGTTCATCGGCGATCTGCAGGAGTCGGTGACGTCCAGGTAGATCATGCGCGCGGACGGAAGCTGAACTTGAATCGCACTGGCTCGCAAAAAGGACGGCGGCGCATGAGGCAATTAACCGTCCCAGACCCGGCGCGCTCAAGCAGAAACTGAGCGAGCGTTAAAGGGTGATCTTGGTGTCAGTGCTGAAATTGTAGAATGACCGCGGATTGGAAGTGTAGTGGTCGGGAACGCTTGAGTGGTAATAATAGAGCCACGCGTTCAACGTGAAATCGTACACATACGGGAAGAGCGTGCTGCCGGTGTACCAAAAATCCCCGCTGGCGTAATCGTAGAAATAAACTCCGCCCGCTCCATCTGCCGCATCGAACAGATATTCGTACCCGAGGTCATTATGATAAATCCAGGGAAAGCCGACGGGGCTGTAATAGCCGAACACATTGCCGTTCGCGAATTTCAAAAATTCAACGTTGTTGCCCAGGGCAACGCTCCCGTCAAGAAACTGCATGGGTGAGAGTGATAATTCACCTGAAGGCGTGCTTTCCACGCCATCGGCGGTGTAGGATGTCACCGCGAAATAATAGGTATTTCCCGGCTCCAGCCCCGAAACGACGAAATTAGTGTTCAGGCCGACATCTATTTTGTTGGTGTAAGTGTGGCTTGCGCCGCCGTAGTAGATGTAATAGCCCACCGTGATGCTGTCCGAAGATGGCGCCCACGAGAGGGATGCGCTTTGCTGCGCGGTTGCAACCGCGCAGGCAGAAAGGCAAAACACACTTAAAAGAACCCGAATCAATCCCGACCACGAATTGGGCCTGGGTTGGCCCGGTACAACAACGTCATTCATGCCACGGGAGGAAAAGCAGGTTGGTTGCCAGCATGCAGAGGCCGTCTCAAATCGGGCCATGATTGGGAGTCGCGAGTCCATTTGCCTGAAAAGGCGGGTTTTTAATGTACACACGGGGAAAATCCTGGTGAAAAAGAGTACATCCCTGTACCGGATTCAGACAACGGTGTTTAACGGGGGTCGATTGAAGTTCGACGAATGTCTCGTCTTTTTTTAAACCTGCGCTTTTTGCCGCAGCTCGTCGCAGGTTTTTTCGAGGCCCCGAGAATAGGCTTCCATGCCGTGAGTGTAGGCTTCGAGCGCGCGATAGCTCGCCAAAAGAGCGTCGCTGTGCTCGAGAAGGGCCCGGGC
>DASRBR010000338.1:0-2328 GCA_035653495.1 Verrucomicrobiia bacterium | reverse complement strand
GGCGGCCTGCTCGCGCTTGTCGCCATCGGGAAAAATGGTTTCGACAGTCACCAATGCGCCCTGGCGCTCACGCGTGACGCGTTTGCAAAAATCCGCCCAATCGTTGCTGTTGATTTCTCTTTTCATGGCTGAGGTGGTTGTTCTGGCGGAGGCACGCTGATGACCGCGCCAGGCGGATTGGCCGCGCCGCTGCCGGGGTTGGTGTTGAGTTGCCGGTCGCGCTGTTGGCTTTTGATGGACTCCATTTGGTTGATGACAAAACTGCTGACGCCCTGTGAGCGCAGATAATTTTCCTGTTGCGGCGTCAGTTCGAAAACCTGTCCGGTTGCGCGAAGTCTTGCAATCATTTGATCGTCCGTCAATCCCGCCTGTTTCATCGCCACGACTTCATCGAGCGTCACAAAACCATCGCCATTCAAATCGGCTGTGTTCGTGCGCGCCACTTCCGTCCGCAATGCGGTCATCCGCTGCGGGCTGACTCCGGTGCCGTAGCCCGTTCCGCTCAGGCTTTCGTTTACTGTGCCCTGGCTGGGCGGCGGCAAATTTTGGCAACCCGCGATCAAAGCGCTGCCAAGAGCCAAAATTGTGGCGAAAAGATGCCGCGATCCCAACATGACAGACTAAAGTCCGACGCAGCCGCGCATTTTTCAATATGGGGTGAACAGGGGAGACATTTACGATTTACAATTTGCGATTTACGCGTTTCGGAAAGTTTTCAACCACTTTGAGTGCCTGACTCGGTACAGAATGACAGGCACCGCGTATATCGTAAATCGCAAATTGTAAATCGCAAATCTTAAATTCCTACGCGTGCGGGTGCAGTTCGAGTTTCGACGGCGTTGCGTCCCACAAGCGGCGCAGGACGTCGCGGCTGTATTCAACGTAATGGGAATCCGGCGTGAAGACCTCCAGGGTGATGGTCGCGTCATAACCGGAATTCTTGAGAGAGCGGATGTAATGCGGAAAATCGACCGTGCCGGTGCCGAGCGGCATGTGCAGGTCGTTTGCGCCGCCTTTGTTGTCGTGGAGATGCACATGGCGCAGGCGCGGGCCGTACGCGGCGATCAGTTCATCGGTTGTGTTCAATTCGACCATCAAATTGCAATGGCCGATGTCCAGGTGCAGGCCGATTTCCGGCATGGGATCCAAAAGCGGGCCAAGCTGCCGCGCGGAATTGAACCGTCCCGGAAGATTTTCAATCATCAAACCCACGCCGCAATCGCGCGAGACCTCGGCCAGTTCGCGCAGGCTTTGAAGGTTGCGTTCAATGACGAATCCACTCGGATGCAGCGGCGCGTTGCCGTCCGGATGGAGATTCATCCAACGCGCGCCGAGCTGGGCAAAAGCGGTCAGGCACAACTTGAGTTCCTCGACGGCGGCGCGGCGAACCGAATCAAATGGACTGCCCATCGGCAAATAATAAGCGGTATGGCCGACGATGCCCAATTCGTGCTCCTCGAGCGCATCGCGGACGCGCGACAAGTTCAACCGTTCGACGCACGCCGCGGGCGGTTCGAGCGTCAGGTCAATGAAATCAAAGCCCATGCGGGCGATCCACGCGATCTCGCTGACGAGGTCGCGCGCTGGATGGTTCATGGTTCCTATCAGCATGGTATTGATCCCAGATTATACTTCCAAAAATTTATCCTTCGGTTGAAAAGGCGCAAACCACCTGCGGCTGTCCAGCAACTTGATGCGGTCTTCGCGGCATGGGGCGGCCTTGGGGTTTGTGGCCGGTATATGAAGTTTGCGCCGCAGGGCAGGGGGCAGTTTCGCCGCGGTGCCGGGGCAAAGCCATGCATAGGCGGTCAAAATCGCCTGCAACAGCGGCCAATCTTCGCCCAGTCGTCCCAACAACCTATCCCAATCCATCTCGGCCACGTTGGCGTGAATGAGGTTGAATGCGTCGGTCCAGTCGCAATGATCGCGTTGCAGGATGTAGAGCTTGCACCAGAGCAATTCTTCCATGGGAACCATCTGCATCGTCTCATCGCGAATGATGACACTCGGCGCGTATTCGAACCACAGCTCGTCCACCTCGGCCCGACGATTGGCCATGGACCAGATGACGTCCACGATGATGCCGTCCTTGGTGCTGCGATAAATCCAACCGGGGTCGTATGGTTTTTCGTTGTAATAATCGACAAAACCGACGTTGCTCAATGCGGCAATCATCGCCTCGCGATCGCGCGGCTGGATATACAAATCAATGTCCTTCGTGTTGCGCCAGCGTCCCGCATATACCGCCAGGCCAAAACCGCCGCCAAGCAAAAAAGGGATGCCCGCGTTGCGCGCTGCTTCAATTGCCAGGCGATAGTTTGCCCATTG
>DASRBR010000337.1:0-2761 GCA_035653495.1 Verrucomicrobiia bacterium | reverse complement strand
CGACACGAAATCGTACTGGAGAGATTCCAAGGCGGACGAGTTCGAGAAAACATATTTGGAAGAACTGCAGGCCAACGTGGACAACACCAGTGTTGTCATCGAGCAGTTGGACAAGTTAATCTCCAAAATCAGGCGCGATTGTGAGTAGCCAACCCGGAGTCAAAAAGACGCTCGAACTGGTGGAGAGTCTGCGCGCGGCCTTGGCCGAGTTCGCGGCTGCCGAGGAGAAGCTTACGCACGAATTTCGTATTCGCATCAGCCGCGAACGCCAGCGCATCGAGGAGCTTTCGCAGGAGGAGGCAAACCGGGTAGCGAAGGAAATCGCCGATGCCGAAACGGCCTACGAATCCGCGAAACAGGCCGAAGACACCCGTCACAACAATCGCAAAGCGCGCATCAACCGCGCCCGGGCGGCCAGCAAGGAGCAATCGCTCGAACGCATCGAGAACCGCACCGGCACGCGCAAATATGAATTGCAAAGAATGCTCATGGAAAGCGAGCGCAAGCGCGATGCCGATTTCGCCGGCGCCGCGGCGGATTACCAGCAGTTCAGCGCTGATTTGGCGAACGAAGTCGCCACCCTCGAAGGTTTGGAAAAAAAAGCGCACAGTTCTTTTCGCGGCTATGGAAAATTCCGGCGGCTTTTGCGTCGCGCGCCCGAAACGGCGAAAGTCAATCTTGAGCCGGACCACAAACAATTGCTGGGTGAGCTTCGCAGCGCGTTAAGCAAAGCCGGCGGCGAGTTGGGCCGCTTTCGCCACATCATCGTTGCGCGGTTGTTCAGTTTCCTGCCGGTGTGGCTGCTTGTGCCATTGTGCGCCACGCCAGTACTGCTGCAACATTTTCAGATCGGCTCGCTCAGGCAAAGGGACGCGATTGCCATCACCGTTTGCATGGCGGCGCTGATTTTGGGGCTTTATTTTCTCGGAAGATTTAAGGGAGCAATTCTGGCGCGGAGCATCGCGGAAACATTGGGCAAGGCGCGAAGACTTTATGGCGCATGCGTTGAAAAGGTCGAAGTTCATTATCAGAAGGAGAACGAGCGCATCCAAAATGAATTCACGGCTGGCACAGAGTGGATTGACGGCGAATTGAAAAACGCCTTGAAGGAAGCCGGCGCGCAAAGAGGCACGTTTCGGGAAGCGGTTGATGAAAAAACGGTCCGTATCACCAGCAGAAACGAGCGGTATCATAAGGCCAAACTGGAGGACGCGGAGGACAAGCATCGCAATCGTCTGGCCTGGCTCAAACAAGCGGCAGACGCGCGCAAGAAGGCTTTTGAGAAGGACTGCACGGAGCGCGAGGCGAAGATGCTTGAGGAAAAGGAAAATCAATGGCGCAAGCTGGAGGAAGACTGGCAAACGCGCATCGGGCCCATCCAGTACGCCATTGTTGCCGCGCAAACCGCCGCTCAAAATTTGTTTCCGCCCTGGAGCGAAAAAATTTTAAACGACTGGAGGCCGCAAAATTCCTTTCAACACGTGGCGAAATTTGCCGACCTCGAAGTGGATGTAACCAGGTTGTGCGACACTGTTCCGAAAGACCCGCGCCTCACCTTGCCCGGGCCGCAGCGATTTAATTTGCCGTTGCTGCTCACCTATCCCGAGCAAGGCTCGATTCTTTACGAAACCGCGAACACCGGGCGCGAGAGTGTCATCGGTTCGTTGAATGACATCATTTTGCGATTGCTTGCCACCGCGCCGCCAGGGCGTTTGAGCTTCACCGTGGTTGATCCGGTCGGACTGGGACAAAATTTTGCCGGCGTCATGCATTTGGCCGATTACGGCGAGCAACTCATCAACAGCCGCATCTGGACGCAGCCCGCCCAGATCGAGCAGCGGCTGGGTGAGTTGAACGAGCACATGGAAAAGGTCATCCAGATGTATCTGCGCAACGAATACGAAACCATCGTTGAATACAACCAGGCCGCGGGGAACATCGCCGAAAAATATCAGTTCCTCGTCATCGCCGATTTTCCGACAAATTTCAGCGAAGTCGCGATCAAGCGCCTGTTAAGCATCGTCTCCAGCGGCGCGCGTTGCGGCGTCTATACGCTTATCCATTGGGACAAGCGCCATGCTGTTCCGCAGGATTTCGTGCCCGACGAACTGAAGAAAACCAGCGTCTGTCTTTCCGCGAAGGGCAACGAAATCATCCTCACCGGCAAATCTTATCCCGGAACGACGCTGCATCTCGAAGCGCCGCCCTCCGCCGAACTGGCAACGAATTTCATCCATCGCGTCGGCCAGGCCAGTGTCGATTCCAGCCGCGTCGAAGTGCCCTTCGAACATGTCGTTCCGCCTGACAACCAGCTTTGGAGCGAGGACACGACGGCGGAGTTGCGCGTTCCCATTGGCCGCACCGGCGCGACCAAATTGCAATATCTCGCCATCGGCCGGGGCACACGCCAGCACGCATTGATCGCCGGCAAAACCGGTTCCGGCAAATCCACGCTGTTCCACGTCATCATCACGAACCTCGCGTTGTGGTGCAGTCCCGAGCAGGTGGAATTTTATCTCGTAGACTTCAAAAAAGGCGTCGAATTCAAATGCTACGCGGCGAAAGGTCTGCCGCATGCGAAAGTGGTGGCGATCGAGAGCGACCGCGAATTTGGCTTGAGCGTGCTGCAGCGCGTGGATGATGAATTGAAACGACGCGGCGATCTCTTCCGCAAACTCGGCGCGCAGGACATCGCCGGTTACAAGCGCGCGGGTGGAACGGAACCGATGCCGCGTTGCCTGCTGTTGATCGACGAATTCCA
>DASRBR010000336.1:0-2192 GCA_035653495.1 Verrucomicrobiia bacterium | reverse complement strand
CGTGACTGCGACCAGATCCTGAGATTCGATGCCCGTTCCAGCCACAAAACCCTGTTCATCGGCGCGCATTTGCGTGACCGGCACGCCATTGGGATTTTGCACGCCCGATGAAGCGCAACCCGCGATCATTCCCACCATCGCAACCATCAGGGCCAGGTTCGAATATTTGCTCAAAATCAGTTTCATAAGGCTCGAGTTTTAAACAGATTGCTTCACGATTCGCAACCACTTATTTCTTCGCGCAAAACGCGCGAGGGCTGCGTCAAAACTGGCATCATGAGCCTTGCTCATTTCATGCCGTACGTTTGGACGCGCCAGTTTCATCTTTATTCGGTGACCGGGAGCCAGCCCGATGGGTTACAAAACCAATGCACGTGAACCCAATTACCCAACCACCTAAATACCCGGACGAAGCACCCGATTACGCAAGTAAATCCTGAGCCTCCCCGATTGAATGGACGGTTTGTCCAAGCAGTTGGTACAGTTGTGATTGGGATTTAGAACTGTTATTCTTGGGGGTATTTGGGTCCTTGGTTACTTGGGTATTTCATCAAAATGGAGTCTCCACCTACCTGACAACTTGCGCAAAACGGTCACAATGGTTGCGTGAAGGCTGTATTGCCCCTGTTCGTATTCATCGATGCCTGTGGCTGGGAGATCATCAAGAACGACCCGTTCGCGCGCGAATTTGCCCCGCATCGGCGCAAGCTGGATTCTGTTTTCGGCTACAGTTCCGCCTGCGTGCCGTCCATCCTTTCCGGACGCTGGCCGGATGAACATCGCAATTGGTGTTACTTTGTCCATGACCCGAAAAATTCCCCGTTCAAGATTTTGCGTCCATTGCGCTGGCTGCCAAAATCGGTCACCAGCCGCCGCATCTTTCGCCGCTGGCTCACGAAATTGGTGAAGGCGCACCTCGGTTTTCGCGGATATTTCGATCTTTACAACATCCCGTTCCGCCACATTTCGCTGTTCGATTTCACTGAGAAAAAAAGTCCGCTCAGACCGGGCGGCATGAACCGCGGAACGAACATCTCCGATTATCTCATTGAGCGCAACATCCGGCATCACATCAGTGCGCCGGAACAAAACGAAACGGACAATCTCGCCGCGCTCATCGCCGACATCGAAAGCGAGACGATTGATTTCGCGTTTCTTTATTGGGCCGGTTTGGACGGCTTGTTGCATCGCGTGGGCAATCGTTCGCCGCACATCGGCGCGAAGCTGCGCATGTACGAGCGTTGGATGGAGCAACTGCTGGCGGCGGCCCACGAACATTACGCCGAGGTGCGGCTGTATGTCTTCAGCGACCATGGCATGGCCAATTGCGATGAGTTGCTCGATTTGCGCGCCAAGATTGACGCGCTGCCGCTGCGCATGAAGCGCGATTACGCCGTCGTGTATGATTCGACGATGGCACGGTTCTGGTTTTTCAACGACCGCGCGCGCAAACTCATTCCCGAAGCCCTGCAAAAAGTTCCGCAAGGCCGGATCATTCCCGACGCGGAACTGGCTGAGATGCGCGCGCTATTCACGGACCGTTATTTTGGCGAATTGATTTTTTTGGTGAAAGAAGGCGTGTTGATCGTGCCGAGCCACATGGGCGAGCGCCCGATTCGCGGCATGCACGGATATCATCCGACCGACAAGCATAGTTACGCCGCGTTGCTCAGCAATCACACGGACATTCCTGCCGAAATCACCGCCATCCCGCACATTTATCAATTGATGACACGCGATGCGGAGATGGCCAAGCAACGCAATGCCATTCGTGAAACTGAGGCGCAAATCGCCCGGGCGACGGCTTAATCGCCAGGGGGCGAATCAAATTGATACAGGAGGCGGTCTGAGGGGGTTTTGGAGGAAGGGATTTCAGAGGCTTGTGACGTCGTCCGCTGCAAAATTTATTTTTGATTTCTGGCCGCGTTGCGCAGCCTGGATTGTGGCGCTTGGACTTTTTTAACGTGCGTTCCCGGCGCCTTGCGTTATCTTCGCTCTCCTTTTATGGCGACAATAAAACCCTTTGCGGCGTTGCGGCCGCGTCCGGAACTGGCGGCGCAAATTTGCGAGCTCCCTTACGATGTCATGTCTTCCGCCGAAGCGCGCGCGATGGGCGCCGGCAATCCGTTGAGTTTCCTCCACGTCAGCAAACCCGAAATTGATCTGCCGCCGGACACGGATGTCTATTCGCC
>DASRBR010000335.1:0-3744 GCA_035653495.1 Verrucomicrobiia bacterium | reverse complement strand
CGCGTTTTAACGCGGTGGATGCGAATGCGAAGAAGAAAAACTGTTTAAATAGTTTTTTATGCGTTGCGCGATTTTTTGCACTCAGCTAAAGCAGGGTGTTAATGAGAACCTGTTACGCAGAGCAAGAAAGTCGTGCAAACTAAGCAACAAATTTATCTATGAGCAACCCGGGCACAACCAGCAATGACAGGGCCAATGCCGTCGGCACAGCCAATGGCGAGCCGAGGCAGTTTGACTGGCCGCTCGCTTATGAGGCGGAAAAATTCCTGAACGAACGCATCGCCGCATTTTTGCAGGTGAACAGTTTGGCGCGCGAACTGGCGCAACGGATGCGCGACCAGACCGCGACCGATTTTTTTGAATGGGTGGACCATCTTGTGTTAGCGCTCGAGGACGAAAAAACCTTGCGCGCCGCCGGGTTCGTTCCCGACACCGATGCCGAGGCGCTGGAATGCGATTTGGTGATGCAGCATCCGCGCGCCACTTTGCCGCGGGTGATTTTGCGCGCGGGCCGCAAACAAAATCCTTCCGTCATTGCCTTGCGCCCGGAGTATGTCGCGGATTTTGCCGCGCGGCACAACTTGACTGATGAAATTGAAGGCGCGCCGCTTTCGCGTTACCGCCGGCTGCTGGTGCACGAGGAAAACGGCACGCGCCTGGAGGCGGTGGAACGCAATGCGTATCGCGGTTTTGTGCCCGCGCCGCTGCGTCCGGGCCAGGCCGAGGCCATCTTGAAGGCGCAGGAACTTTGGCACACGCGCAAACGCTTTTTTGCGAATGATGCCGAAGGTTTTGCCATCGCCGATCGTCTCCTGAACCAGAGCATTCCGCTGGTTGGCCGCGACCGCACCTGCCAGATTTTTTTTGCATCCGAACGGGCCTATTGGGAGCAACGGAATCGCGCGGCGCGCGTCCAAAAATTTCGCCAGGACCAGCTCGGTCTTGGCTGGGGCAATCACGACCATCACACGTTCCGTTGCTCGCGCAACCATTTCGTGGATGTCATTGATTTTCTGCTGAAGCTCGGTTTTGAAAAACGCGAGCGCTACTACGCGGGCGCGGAGGCGGGTTGGGGCGCGCAGATTTGTGAACAAGCGATGGTGGGCATCGTTGTGTTCGCGGACGTGGACCTGATGCCGGATGAAACACAAGTTGACTTTTCTGTGAAGCGGTTGCCTGTCGCGCCAAAATTGGGCACGGTCGGCTTGTGGACCGGTTTGCATGGCGAAAGTTTTCTCGGCGCGGGGATGCATCATCTGGAGGCGCGATTCGATTATCATCTGCTGCGCGACCAGTTGAAGGAGCAGGGGGTCAATACAATGAACCCGTTCTCGAACTTCGAATTTTTGCGCCAGGCGTTCACCGAGGGCGAACGCTGGCAGGTGAGCCGCGTGCGCGCGGAGAACTTGCTTTGTGCGGGCCTCATCACGCAGGAACAATTCGACAAGTTCATGAAGGAAGGCGCAATCGGCAGCCATCTTGAGAATTTACAGCGGCACGGCGGATTCAAGGGCTTCAATCAAAAATCAGTCAGCGTGGTCATCGCCGCGACCGACCCGCGCAAAAGCCATTTTCAACACGCGCCGGCGTGAGCGCGATTCTGATGGAGGTAGGGACGGCGCGCTGCGCCGTCCGAGCGGACATCGCAGCGCGATGTCCCTACCTTTTCAAAGCAATCGATTTGAAACTGCCATGCTTGCCGCGTTCCTGACGACGATCTTCTTCTCCATTTCCGTCATCTGCGGCAACCGTTCCGCACAGATGATCGGCGGCTCGGAAGCGAATTTCTGGCGGCTTACCTGCGCGACCGCGTTTCTTTCGTTGTATGCCCTGACCTTGGGACAGGGACTTTCCGGCGCGAGCTTTTCCATCTTTGTCGCAAGCGGAATAATCGGCATTGGCGTCGGAGACGTCGCGCTGTTCCAAGCGCTGCCGCGGCTCGGCTCGCGATTGACGCTGTTGCTGGTGCAATGCCTCACGGCGCCGTTTGGCGCGGCCATCGAATGGCTCTGGCTCGGCACGGAACTTTCCCCGATGCAGATGTTTTTCGGCGCGGTCATCCTCAGCGGCATCGCGATTTCGCTGATGCCGGGCAGGGGACTTCATCTGCAAAAGAAGGCGATTTTGCCGGGTGTTCTGTTCAGCATTGTGGCTGCGATCGCACAAGCGTACGGCGCGGTGCTGAGCCGCAAAGCTTACGCCGTCGCGGATGAACATGACGAACACATTGACGGCGCGACGGCTGCCTTCCAACGCATCCTCGGCGGATTGTTGATTGGCGGCATCTCGCTGCTGGTCGTTAAATGGCGTAACATCAGGGACCATCTGATTCGCGAAGGCGAAACGCTGCCGTCGAAGGAAAAATGGCGGCGCGTGCTGCCGTGGGTCGTGGCAAACAGTCTCGCGGGACAAACACTGGGCGTGAGCTGTTATCAATGGGCGTTCCAAACCACGCCGACTGGCATCGTCCTGCCGATCGTTGCAACGACGCCATTGGTCGCCATTCCGTTTACCATGGCGGTCGAAAAGGAACGCCCCAGCCTGCATTCGATTATCGGCGGCGTGATAGCAGTCATTGGAGTCATTGGACTTGCGTTGGTGAAATGAAATGCGTGTTGCCATTCAGGATTGTCGTTGCGCTGATTTTTTCCGTAGGATGCGCCATGGCCAAAGCAGCGGACGAACGTTTGAGCAGGATTGACGCATTGTTCCGCGATTTCGACCGGCCCGATGCACCCGGTGCAACTGTGATGGTCATTCGCGATGCAAAGGTGCTGTTTGCGAAATCATACGGCCTTGCCGATGTGGAGAAGAAAATTCCTGCCACGCCGGACACAAATTACCGTCTCGCCTCAGTGACAAAACAATTCACTGCGATGGTCATCATGCAGCTTGCCGATCGCGCAAAATTGTCACTGGACGATCCGATCACAAAGTTTTTTCCCGAATTTCCCGGATACGGCAATAAAATCACCGTCCGCCACCTGGTCAACCACACGTCCGGGCTTTGGGATTACGAGGAATTGATTCCGAAAGGAACACCAATTCCTGTGCTCGACATCGACGCGCTTCGACTCGTCATGCAGCGAGACAAGACCTATTTTCCACCGGGAACACAATTCCGCTACAGCAACACTGGCTTTGCCTTGCTCGCGTTGATTGTCGAAAAAGTTTCCGGCGAAACTTTCGCGGCTTATCTGCGCGAACATATTTTTGCGCCGCTGCACATGAATCAAACGCTCGCTTATGAAGCCGGCATTTCGATTGTTCCAAATCGCGCCTTCGGCTACACACAAACTGCTGAAGGTTTCAAACGCACGGACCAAAGCCTCACGAGTTCGGTGCTGGGCGATGGCGGGGTTTATTCCTCCATCGCTGATTTGCGAAAATGGGATGAAGCGTTATACAGCACCAAGCTCGTTTCGCGCAAAATGTTGAAAGCGGCTTTCACGGCCGGGCCCAATACGAAGCACGGCGACGGAACCGTCCAGTACGGCTTCGGCTGGTTCATAAGTGAGTATCGCGGATTGCGCAATATCTGGCACAGCGGCGAGAGCATTGGCTTTACCACGCGCATCGAGCGTTTTCCCGACCGCAAATTCACCGTCATAATCCTGACGAACCGCAATGATGCGAAGATATCGGACATTCCGCATCGCATTGCCGACTGGTATCTTTTTGGCAACGAAACATCGCGAAAATGAAAATCAGGTTTCGTGTTGCGTAGTTCGTGTTGCGTGTTTT
>DASRBR010000334.1:0-3170 GCA_035653495.1 Verrucomicrobiia bacterium | reverse complement strand
CTTGGAATTGCCGGAGGATTTGTTGAAACGGCCGGTGAATGAAGGCTTTTCCGGCGGCGAAAAGAAACGCAACGAAATTTTCCAGATGGCCGTGCTTGAACCGAAGCTTGCGATCCTCGACGAAACCGATTCCGGCCTGGACATTGACGCGCTCAAAATCGTCGCCAGCGGCGTGAACAAATTGAAACGCGCCGACGCGGCGCAATTGGTCATCACGCATTATCAACGTCTGCTGGATTATATCATTCCCGATTTCGTGCACGTCCTTTTCAATGGCCGCATCGTCCGCACCGGCGGCAAGGAACTCGCGCTGGAATTGGAAGAAAAGGGCTACGATTGGATCGTCCAGCACGAGCCGGCGACGGCCTGAAAGAGAACACCGAACGCTGAACATCCAACGCCCAACGCGCAATGCACCGGACGGTCGCTCATTGGACGTTCAGCGTTCGATGTTGGTTGTTCGATGTTTTCTTTCCGTTCTAATTCTTCCTTCTTAATTCTTCATTCCTCCTTTAACATGACGTTGAATGCGTCTGCTTGACCGTTATTTGCTGCGCGAACTGCTGACCTGGCTTGGCTTTTGCCTTGTCGGCATGGTCGTGTTCGCCCTCGCGTTCGATCTGCTCAACAGCTTGAACCGCATCCAGGAGCATCATCTGCTCGTGAGCGACGTCATCGAATTGTATCTGGTCAAGCTGCCGAGCCTGTTGGTTTTTCCGCTTTTGCCCATCACATTGCTGCTGGCGCTGCTTTGCGCGTTGACCAATCACACGCGCCATCATGAACTCGTCGCGATGCGCGCCGCGGGCATCGGGCTTTGGCGTCTCTGCCTGCCGTACATGGTTATTGGAGTTCTGCTGAGCCTCGTCGTGCTGGCGTTGAACGAAACCTTTGTTCCCGACAGCGAGATGAAGCAGGAGCAAATCATGGACCGCCGCTCGCACCAGAACGCCGCGCGCGCTGACACCGCCATCGAACGAACGTCCGGTTTTTCCAATCTGCGCGACAATCGCAACTGGGTCTGGGACAGCTTCAATTTCAACACCGGCGTCATGCTCAATCCCAAGCTGGACTGGGTGGAAAATGGTGTGCAATGGACCCTGTTCGCAAGGCAGGCCGAGCGCGTGAATGGCGTCTGGACGTTCTACGGCGGCCTCTGGTTCACGACCAATGATTTCCTTAATCCCGATTCCCTCGCCGCGTTGTTGAATCACCCGACGAATGTTCTCTCTCAATTTCTTGCCGTGCAACTTTCCACCAACACGCAAAAGCTCCTCGCCCATTGCATGGTCGGAACCAATTGCACCGCCGGGACCAATGCCGCGTTGAAACGCGCCCTGGCGAATGATTTAAACCGCATTATCCGCAAGCCTTTGTACGAAGCCTCCCTCTTTGCCGACGTGAAGTTGCCTGCGGAAATTTTGGATTCTGCCGATTTGCGCCGGCGCGGCAGCGAGCGCCTGATCTTCAACCGCACGTTGTTGATCGAGGCGTTGCCGCAGGAATTTTCGCGGAACTCGTTGAATGCGGTCGTGATGTCCAGGGTCGGTTCGTTCGCGCATTACACCAACCGGCTGTCGATGCCGCAGTTCACCGAGACGCCGCGCGACTTTGCCATCGAAGCCAAATTTAACCAACGTTCCCAGGCGCTCAAGGCCGAGACGGCCGGAATTCCAATCATGGAAATCCTCGAATACCTCAAGCTGCATCCCAATCTGGGCGAGAAAACCAGACATCGCTTGTTGATGCAATTGCACGGGCGCATTGCCGGGCCATGGAGCTGCCTGGTGGTGGTGTTCATCGCGATCCCATTCGGCGCGGCGTCTGGACGGCGCAATATTTTTGCCGGCGTCGCGGGCAGCATCGTGGTTTGCTTCGCATATTTCATTCTTTTGAAGGTGGCGTTATGGTTGGGCACGGGCGGCGTGATGCCTGAATGGATGGCCGCATGGCTGCCCAATGCCGTGTTCGGCATCTCAGGATTTTGGCTGATGCTTCGTGTGCGATGAGCGACGAACTGACAGAACTCAAGGCCCGCTACGCCCGGCTCGACCTGCTGCGGCAGGTGGACCAAATCATCCATTCCACGCTTGAACCGCAGGAGGCGCTGCAACTCATCCTCGAGCAAGCCGTGCGCGTGATGCGCGCTTCGAGCGGTTCGGTGGTCCTCATCAATCCCACGTCAGGTTTCCTGGAAATCCACGCCTCGATGGGCCTTCCTCCAAAAGCTGCTGAAGTGAAGCTGCGTTTGGGCGAAGGCATTACCGGCTGGGTCGCGCGCAAAGGCCAGCCGGTGCGAAGCGGAGATGTTTCGGCGGACCCGCGTTACGTCCAGCTTCGCCAAAATGTCGGTTCCGAACTTGCCGTGCCTCTCGTGGTCAACGGCGAAGTTCGCGGGGTGTTGAATGTGGATTCCGACCGCAGGGACGCGTTCAGCGCGTCCGACCAGGAATTGCTCGAGGCGCTCGCGTTTTCGGCGGCCAAGGTCATTCACAACACGTGGCTCTACGAACAATTGCGGCTCAAGGCGCGTTTGTTCGAGACGCTTGCGCGCGTGGGCCAAACCATCAATTCCGCCCTCAACCTGGATGACGCCCTGCAAAGCATCACTCGCGAAGCGTGCCTGATGATGAACGCCAAGATGTGTTCGTTGATGATGCTCGATGAATCGCGCGAATGGCTTGAACTGCGCGCCAGTTATGGCGCAGGGCAGGCTTACGTGAAACGTTCCAAACTCAGCGCGTCGGAAAGTTTGGTTGGCATTGTTGTGCGCCGCCGCAAGCCGCTGCAAGTCGAGAACGTCCAGACTTCAAGCCGTTATCAAAGCACCGAACTGGCGAAGCGCGAAGGATTGGTCGCGCTGCTCAGCGTGCCGCTTTTGTTTGCGGGAGAATCCATCGGCGTGTTGAGCGTTTATACCGGGCGCGCCTATAAGTTTTCCGATGAGGAGACGCGCATTCTTGCCGCGTTGGCCGAGTTGTCGGCGATCGCGATTGAAAAAGCGCGCCTTTACGAGCGCGTGGTGGATGTGGAGGAACAATTGCGCAACAACGAAAAACTTTCCGCGCTTGGTTTGCTGGCAGCGGAGGTCGCGCACGAAATCCGCAATCCGCTCACCGTGATGAAGATGCTTTATCACTCGCTCGATTTGAAATTCCCGCGAAGCGACC
>DASRBR010000333.1:0-4115 GCA_035653495.1 Verrucomicrobiia bacterium | reverse complement strand
CCATCGACAACGAAAGTTCGATGAAGTAGCCGGTGAAAAATTCGACCGCCGATCTTTTGCCATACATCAACAGCAGTCCGCCCGCAAAAATCACGGCGAGCAAAAACCAAATTGCGGTCCACGCAAGAGCTTCCTTGTATTTCACTTCGCGCGCCGCCCGGTGCAACCATCCAAGGTCCAGCGCCAGAAAGAGCACGATGCACGCAATGAAACTCACCCAGAGCCAGGGAGTGATTTCAGCCGCGGCCTGCATTGGCTCTGCCCGTTACGCGCGCTGGGAAGAAACTGTATTCTGGACAACCACCTGCGAGCCGGTCTTGGGTCGCTGCCCCTTGTGCCACCAGAGCACCAATGCGCTGGCGATGTAAATGCTGGAGTAAGTGCCGGTGATGATGCCGACGAGGAACGTGAACGCGAAGTCGTTGATCGCGCCACCGCCGAAGAGGTAAAGCGACATGGTCGCGAGGAACACCGTTCCGGACGTGATGATCGTGCGGCTCAAGGTCTGGTTCAAAGCCTGGTTCATCAGGTCCTTGAAACTGCCGCGCACGCCGAGTTTCAAATCTTCGCGGATGCGGTCGAAAATCACAATGGTGTCGTTGATTGAGAAGCCGATGATGGTCAGCACCGCCGCGACCATGGTGGCATTAAACTCGCGGCCGTGGCCATGCGGCGCGAACAACCCGGTCAAACAATAACAGCCAATGGTCATCAAGACGTCGTGGATCACAGCCACCACCGCGCCCACCGCGAAGGAAAATTCGTAACGGAACGCCACATAAATCAGGATGCCAAGCAGCGACATGACGCTCGCCAAAATTGCGTTCCGGCGGATGTCCTTGCCGATGGTCGGTCCCACGGATTCCAACCCGCTTTGCTTGAATCCAGCCTTGGGAAAATTCTTTTGGAGCACGTCCCTAACCTTGTCAGCGGTGCCCGTTTCCGAAGTGATGGACAGCTTTTCATTGCCCGCGCCGGTGATGTCCTTTTGATATTGAACCACCGGGTCAAACAACCCGGCTTGCTTGGTCAGGACCTTGGTGATGTCCTCGCTGGGAACTTTTTGATCGAAGGTGAGGATGAGATTGTCACCGCCTTTGAACGAAATGCCCATCATGTTGTTGCCGCGCACAAAAATTCCGTAACCCAGCCCAATCACAATGATGGTCCACGACAAAGCGAAGGCCGGCTTGGCAAGTTTCATGAAGTCGAGCTTCGTCGCGCGGATGATGTGCAACATCCGCAGCGACTTCAACAAGCCCTTGGACAGCATGAAATCGAAAATCAAGCGCGTCACAACAAGCGCCGTGAACAAGCTCGCGGCCACACCGATGGTCAGCGTCACGCCGAAGCCTTTGATCGGCCCGGTGCCCATGTAAATCAAAATGATGGATGAAATGAGCGTCGTGACGTGCGAATCGAAAATGGTGCTGAACGCGCGGTCATAGCCCGCCGACAACGCGCCTCGCATCGACTTGCCTTTCGCGGATTCTTCCCGGATGCGCTCGAAAATCAGCACGTTCGCGTCCACCGCCATGCCGATGGTCAATACCACGCCGGCGATGCCGGGCAGCGTCAGCGTTGTCTGGATCGAGCACATCACGCCCAGCAGGATGATGATGTTCGTGATGAGCGCGACGTCGGCGACCATGCCCGCGAACAAGTAATAAACGGCCATGAACCCAGCAACCAGCACTGTGCCGATCACCGCCGAATAAACGCCGCTTCGCACGGTGTCTTTTCCAAGCGTGGGATCCACGCTGCTTTCCGAAATGATATGCACCGGCGCTTGCAACGGATTTTCCAGCACGTTCGCGATGTCCTGCGCCTCCTTGTCGGTAAAACTGCCGGTGATCTGGCCGCTGCCGTTGGGAATTTCGCCCTGAATGACGGGCGCGGTTTCCAATTGACCGTCCAGAATAATTGCCAGTTGACGACCTATGTTGTCGCGGGTGATCTGCGCAAACTTTTCAGCGCCTGCTGAAGTGAGCGTGAACTCGATTTCCGGCTGGCCCATTTGATTGCGGCCCACATAGGCACTTTTGATTGCCTCACCGGTAAGCTCAGCCCGTTTTTTGACCAAATATGACTTCACGGTAGTGGCGCCGGTGTTGGGGTCTTTGATTTGTTGCTTCATCACCTCGTAACCCGGCTCGGTCATGCCCTCCTGCAGAAGCTGTGCACTGTTCTCATGGACAAGTTTAAATTCCAAAAATGCGGCCTTTTGAATGTTCTGCTTCGCCTCGTCCTTGTCGGCTTCCGACAACCCGGGAAGCTGGATGAGAATCTGGTTGTTGCCTTGAGGCTGGATGACCGGCTCGGCGACGCCCAGCTTGTCCACGCGTTTGCGCAAGACATCTGCAGCTTGCGACAACGCGGCGTCGCGGCCTTCCTGCGAGATGATGCTGTTGGTGGATTGGGCAAGACGGTTGGTGTCCATCTCGACGACAAATGCGGTTCCACCCTGCAAGTCAAGGCCGAGATGAATCTTGCCTGCGGCGGCTTGCTGCAGGTGGTAGAGCACCGCGCGGTTCGGGTTCAATTCGCCCTTCACGTCATAGAATGGAAAATAATGAGTCAAGTCGTTCGTGCCGGCCGCTTTCAAAAGATTGCCGAACGTGCGGTCGGGATGTTCCTTCTGGAGCGCTTCGGCGCTTTGCACGATGGCCGTGAAATTGGTGTCTTTGCGCACCGCCTTGTCCTGAAATTCGGTCATGAGATTGCGGCCGACCGGCGGATACATCTGGTAAAACGACCAGGCGAGCACCGCGAGGACGAACAGGAACTTCCAAAGATTGTTTCGATTCATGTCTTAAAGCAATAGCTGCTACGATTCACTGACACTGGTTTCACCGGGCCGTTCAGTGATTTCCGTCACCGCTGATTTGAGCACTTCGAGCTTGGTGTCCGCCGAACGGATGGACACGGTCCTGTCCTTGACGGTCACAACCGTCCCCACCACGCCGCCGTTGGTGACGACCTTGTCACCGGACTTCATCGTCTTGAGCATGGCGGCATGCTCTTTGGCCTTCTTTGATTGTGGGCGTATCAAGAGCATGTAAAAAACGATGCCCATCAGGACAAGATACCCAACCATTTGCACCATCTGGCCCGTCGGGCTCAATGGTTGCGCGCCGCCTGCAGCCGCAGGCGCTTGCGCCAAAATGATGTTCCAACCCGTCAAACTCATAAGTCAAATCAAGTGAGCCGTCTAATCTAAGGAAGCTGGCGCATTTGGCAAGGAATATAAGTGTGTTTTATAGAGGCAATTTTCATGGGATGCTCGCGTCTCAACCGGAAAAGACGAACCACGGGGACCCAGCCAACCCCATGCCCAGCAAGCAATTCCAATCTGCCCCAATCACCACATCGTTGCAAATTGTAGGAGAATATCTTTCCCGCTCTCATTAACATCGGACTTTAGTCCGGTGACAGCGGCAGGAAAACGGTGCCAGCCGTTTCAACGGCTTCCAGAGTAGCGCTGAAAATCCTACGACCTCGTAATCCAGCCGCCGCCCACGACCAAATCGTCCTGATAAAACACACACGCCTGGCCGGGCGTGATGGCCCTTTGCGGGAGATGCAACTTCACCCGCGCGCGGCCATTCGCCTCGGGCACGATGCTGGCCGCGGTCCCGGGATGGTTGTAACGGATTTTGGCGGTGACTTCGAGCGATGCCGGCGGTTCCTCGAACGGAATCCAATTGCAGCGCTCGACAAAAAATTCGTCGCGTTCCAATGCCGATTCGTCGCCCACGACCACGCGGTTGTTCGCGGCATCAAGTTCAATCACGTAGAGCGGCCTGGGGGAGGAAATGCCAAGGCCTTTGCGCTGGCCGATGGTGTAAAATTCAATTCCCTCGTGATGGCCCAAAACCTTGCCTTGAAGGTCCACGATTTCGCCGCGATGCTTCTGCACCAGGTTCGCCTGCTGCAAAAACCGGCCGTAATCCTTGTCCGGCACGAAGCAGATCTCCATGCTCTCCTCCTTGTCGGCGGTCTTGAGCTTGTTTTCGCGCGCGACGCAGCGCGTGTCGGTCTTGGTCAGTTCGCCCAGCGGAAAGAGCGTGCGCGCAAGCTGGTCCTGGCGCAGCGAAAAAAGAAAATAACTCTGG
>DASRBR010000332.1:0-2818 GCA_035653495.1 Verrucomicrobiia bacterium | reverse complement strand
AAGGTGCGCCTGATGGTCAAAGTGCTTGACCATCTCGCCGGCAATCGCGTCGCTGCGAAAGTGACGGTGACGAACATCGCCGATCCCGCCGTTCATTTTGAAGGCACGAGCCGCGGCGAATCGGCGGACATGAATGATCTGCTCGCGTTCGATGTCCCGCGCGGCGCCACTTACGACATCCGCGCGGAAAGCTTTGGCGAGGAAGCAGGCCGCGAATTCACCGCCGGGAGCAACTCGCAAGCTGTCGTTGTGATTTCGCTGAGCGACACGACACTTTTCAAATTTCCATCGCAAGCGTGTTACGCGCCGCCCACCGTGAGCCACACTCTCAAGTCACGCGATGAAACGAAATTGAAAGCGGCGCTTGCCGACTTTTTTGCCGCCCCAGCGGACAAGCAAGCCACGTGGAAGTTTTCGAGAAGCCTTGAAAAATTATTGCGCGAAAATGAGCCAGCCGTCCGCGCGATTGCGTGGGAAGCATATCGCAACGCGCCGATTCACGATGCGGTGAAAAAGGATTTCGATGCGAACCAGGTGCGCCACGATAAATATTTGAGTCCTTACACGGTCAGGCAGGTCGGTGAACGGCCCGGGCAAGGCTGGGCGTTGTTCATCGCGATGCATGGCGGTGGCGGGGTCGAAAAGGAAGTCAACGACAGCCAATGGAAAGTCATGCAGCATTATTACAAGGACCATCCGGAGGCGGGCGGATACCTTTATCTCGCGTTGCGCGCCCCGAATGACACCTGGAACGGCTTCTATGACGATTACGTCTATCCGCTCGTCGCCAACCTGGTGCATCAATTTCTCCTTTTCGGCGACGTGAACCCGAACAAGGTTTTCATCATGGGTTATTCGCACGGCGGTTACGGCGCTTTCGCCATCGGCCCGAAGGAGCCGGATTTGTTCGCTGCGATCCACGCCAGCGCCGCCGCGCCCACCGATGGCGAAACCACCGGCGTGACGCTGCGCAACACGATTTTCACCTGCATGGTCGGCGAAAACGACACGGCTTACGGGCGCATCGACCGCGACAGGAAATTTAAGAAGGTCATGGAGCAATTGCGCGCAAAGAACGGCAATTTTTATCCGGTGACCGTCCAAATAATTCCGGGCAACGGCCACACCGGCCTCCCCGACCGCGACGAGATCAAAGAAATGTATCCCGCCGTGCGCAATCCCGTTCCGCGCGATGTGACCTGGCTGATGACCGATGGCGTCGTCCACGATTTCTTCTGGCTGCACACCGACGCGCCTGGCAAACAGCGCGAGATTGATGCGCGTTGCGTTGACAATCATTTGACGGTGACCACGAGCACCAACGTGGCTTCTGCCGCGCTCTTTCTCGATGATCGTTTGATCGATTACGGCAAGCCGGTCAAAATCGTCCTCAACGGCGAATCCGTGAAGTTCGACGGCAAACCATCCTTCAAAGTCCAGCCAAGCCTGCGCACGCTTTGCAACACGTTGCTCAGGCGCGGCGATCCAGAACTGGCGTTCACCGTCGAAATCCCTTTGCCAATCAACTCGCCATCACTGCAATGATGCTGATTAATCCAGCAAGAAATATTCGCGCTCTGCCGCAGGACTCAGGAAGTTTAAGTGTTGCTGGATTTGCAGACAAAGGTCCGGGTTTTCGTTTAACGCGGTCCCCCTCACCCTTTCCCTCTCCCCAAGGAGAGGGTAAAAATTTTTCAGCGCTTGTGCTTTCCAGTGGGCGCTCGCTTGTCCGTGGCGGAAGAAGTTGCTCCCTCTCCCCAAGGGAGAGGGCCGGGGTGAGGGGGAAGCAACGGCTGGAAAACCCTTTGTGTTAGATGAAAATTTCGACGCAGCATCTTTCCCACAGAGCCGTCTGGCTGGGACGTGCAATATTATATAGCATCATTTGCCTGCTCGGCGGTTTTGCGCAGGCGCAGGAATCAAAATTCCCCTGCCCTGACAGCGAAATCACGCATTACACGGCGTATCGGGTGAGCGAGCCGATGAAGATTGACGGGCGCCTCGATGAAAAAGCATGGCAGCTTGCGCCGCGCTCGCCGCGTTACGTGGACATCATCACCGGCAAGCCTGCGTTGCACGACACTCGCGCGCAAATCCTTTGGGACGACACGAATCTTTACATCGCCGTCCGCGCCGAGGAACCGTTCGTCCATGCGAAATTCACGACCAACAATTCGCCGATCTATTACGACAATGACCTTGAAGTGTTCATCGCCGGGCACGACGCCTATTACGAATACGAGATGAACGCGTTCAACACCACCTACGAAGTATTTTTCATCTGGGACGACGCCTATGAACGCGACGGGTTTTCACAAGCACCGGAATTTTTGCGCGCGAACCTCATTCCATTCAACGGCGTCGGTTACACGAACCATCCGCGTGGCGGGCGGCTCGGCAATTTTAACTGGCATTTTCCCGGCAAGCAAACCGCGGTGTTCGTTGACGGAACCATCAATGATGACACCGACCGCGATCGCGGCTGGAGCGTTGAACTTGCGTTTCCGTGGAAAGGAATGGCCTGGCTGGCGAAAGGCGACAACCGTTCGCTGCCGCCAAAGGATGGCGACGTCTGGCGCATGGATTTTTCGCGGTTCAACACTTATAAGGAAGCGCCGCCTGCCAAGGATTCCGGCGGCTGGACCATGAGCCGGCACGGAATCTGGGACTCGCACATTCCGGAATGTTTTCCCTACATCAAATTTTCAACAAAAGATGTGAGCGAAGCGGCACGCGAAACTGTTAAAGAACGGCAGTCGAATTAGGAATTCATTGAAGCTTTGAGGATGGAACAGAGACAGCAGTTTGGGGAGCGCAC
>DASRBR010000331.1:0-3720 GCA_035653495.1 Verrucomicrobiia bacterium | reverse complement strand
CTTGCCGCGACCACGCGTTCGCCGCTGCTGGCCATGATCATGGTGATGGAAATCTCGTTGAATTATTCCATCATGCCGCCGCTCATGCTCGCCTGCGTGATTTCCACACTGGTCGCCCGGCGCCTCCATCCTGAATCGATTTATACGGAGCCGTTGCGCAAGAAAGGCTTGATGGTGGACCGCGAAATTTTGCGTCCTGGCTCGGCGACGGAGCAAAAGGTGGGCGATTTGATGCGCGCCCCGGTGCCGCCGTTGCGGGACACGGCGAGTTTGCAGGAGATTGGCGAGCGTTTCCTCACCAGCCCCAACAATTTCCTGCCCGTGGTGGACGCAAAATATCAACTCATTGGCGTCGTCGCTCTGCTTGATTTGAAGGAATATCTCAATGCCGGTTCGGAAATCATGGGCGTCATCGCGGCGGATGTGATGCGTCCGCCGCCGGCAGCGGTGACGCCCGACCAATTGTTGCTGGACATATTGCCGGTGATGCTTGCCAGCGAGCAACGCAATGTGCCGGTGGTCAATTCTCACTCCGAAAATCGCCTGGTAGGAGCGGTTGCGCGCGCGGAAGTTCTGGGCCTGCTCTCCGAAGCCATCGCCTCCAAAGGCGAACCGAACAAGCCGCCGGAACTCTCAGGGGCGCAGCATTAGTCCAGCGGCAAGCCCGCCCAATGCTGCTGCCGCAAACCAGATGAGCAAAACGGTTTTCTGCTTGGTATAACCGCGTTTCACCAACCGGTGAGAGAGATGATTTGTGTCCCCATGGTAAAAGGGTTTTCCCATCTGCCAGCGCAGCAAAACGACATAAACCAGATCGCCCAACGGCACGGCCAGAATGAGCAACGGAATGAGCACCGACCAGTGGCGTGGATGTTGCGCAGTGTAAAAATGCGGCAGGACGGCCATCACCGCCAAAAGATATCCGACCAAATGACTGCCGGTGTCGCCGAGGAACGCGCTGGCCTTCGGAAAATTATAAGGCAGAAAACCAAGCAGCGCGCCGCACGCAAGAAGCGCGAGCAACGCAACCAGATATTGCCCGTCCATGATGGCGATCAATGCGAAAAACCAGGAACCTATTGCGCCGAGTCCCGCGCAAAGTCCGTTCATGTTGTCCATGAAATTGAAGGCATTGATCACCGTGAGCATCCACAAAATGGTGATCGCGTAACTGAAAACGATGCTGTGAACGAAAAGCGTGATGCGAACTCCTGACGCGGCGACAATGATGGCGACCAGCAATTGCCCGGAAAATTTTATCAACGGCCGCAGTTCATATTGATCATCCAGCCAGCCGGTGATGACGATGCCAAATGCGCCAATGACAATTGCGATAAGTTGCGTTCGGCGCACGTCGAGTCCGTGTTCCAGCAAACCGTGTGTTCCGGGGAGTTGCGGAACGTTCCATTGCACCACGGCCACGCCGAGCAAAAGCGGCACGACCATTCCGGTCAGGACCGCAAGACCACCGGCGAGCGGCATGGGAGTTTCATGGATTTTTCGCTCGCCTGGATCATCCACCAAACCGATGCGGCGGCAAACCACACGCCAGCAGGGAAGCGCAAATGCTGAAATGATGAATGCACCCGCGAATGCCGCCAGATAAACGTTGAACGGAAAACTCACAACTGAGGCATTCTAATTCCGGGTGCCAGCTTCAAGTAAAGGCTGAATAAATCGTCCACCATCGTTTCCACCGCGAAACGTTCGCGAACGAATCCGCGGCCTTCCATTCCGAGCCTTTGTCGCAACGCGGGATCATTAGCAAGCCGTAGCAAGCGCTCGCGCAGGCAGGAGACATCGCGCGGCTTCACCAGAAAACCTGTTCGGTCATCCAGGCAAACTTCGTTCGCTCCGTCGCAATCATAAGCCACGACCGGTTTGCCAGCCGCCAAAGCCTGCGGCAACGCTCGCGCGAGTCCTTCCCGACGCGACAGGTGTACCAGAATGTCCATGATGCCGACCAGTTGCGGCACTTCCTCGGGCGCAACGAGTCCGGTGAAGATGACTTGTTTTTCCACGCCCAATGCACGGACGTCTTTTTCGAAGCGTTCGCGCCATGGCCCGTCGCCAACGAGCAGGAATTTGATTTTGGGATTTCCATGCAGCAACTCCGGCGCAATTGCGAAAAGATCGTCGTGCCCTTTTAATTTGAACAGGCGCGCAATTTTGCCGATGACAACGTCCTCGGGCGCGATCCCGTATCGTGCGCGAATTGAAGGGTCGTTGTTCGCAGAAAGAAAAGCTTGCAACGGGAAGCCGCTGAAAATTTTTGTGTATTGCTGCGGCGAGCTGATTCCGGCGGCGAGGTACTGCTCTTTCATGGCGTCGGCAACAACGACGAACTGCGTTGTCACTTTTCCAGCGCGGCGTTCAGCAGATCGAAAAAGAAAATTTGCGAACGGCCCCTGGAAATGGCCAAACGAAGGGCCATGGATTGTATGAACAATCACTGGCACGGCAGCCTCGTGCGCGGCCAACCGCCCCAAGATGCCCGCCTTGCCGCTGTGGGTGTGGACGATGTCCGTTTTTTGCGCGCGGAAAATTTCGGTCAAGCGGCGTTTGGCCTGCATGTCCTTCCACGGATGAATGGCGCGGACCAGTTCTGGAACGAGCGTGAGACTTTTTGGAGATTTTGCGAAAGCGCCGGCGAGCGAGCCTTCCGGGCCGGTTTCGCTGCCCGAAATCAAATGCGCTTCAACTCCCGGTTTCTCCTGCAAACCGAGAACGGAGGCAATGGTGTTTTCCTGCGCGCCGCCGACAATCAACCGGGTGATGACGTGCGTGACGCGCATGCGTCAGGGGGCGCCTGATTTGAGTTCTTTCAAGCGCGCGGTGACGAGCTTGGCTTCGTCGGTGTTTGCCGGCGCGTTAGTCAGGTAAAGCTCGTAATTCTTGATCGCAGCCGGCTTGTCTTTTTCGTGATAAGCGATTTCAGCGAGGCCGTAATAAACCTGGTAAGCCTTGGGCACGACGCGGCCCACGGCTTCGTAATCCGCCTTGGC
Source organism: Verrucomicrobiia bacterium (assembly GCA_035653495.1). Taxonomy (GTDB): domain Bacteria; phylum Verrucomicrobiota; class Verrucomicrobiia; order Limisphaerales; family Pedosphaeraceae; genus DATAUW01. The sequence continues at coordinate 715 of DASRBR010000331.1, read as the reverse complement.
GGCGTCATAATTGCCGATCTTGTAATAGGAAATGGCGCGGTTGAGTTGCACCACCACATTATTGTTATTATTGGTTTGCGAAGGCTCGTTCAAAATCTGGGTCAACGGTTCAATCGCGCGGTCGTAAGCCTTCATTTGCATCAAGGCAAAGCTCTTGAGGAACAACGCGAACCGTTCGTTCGGATAGGTTTTCAATACCGCGTCAATATTCGTGAGCGCCATCGCATAACATTCCCTGTAAGGCAGCAACAGCGCGAGGCCGTTGGTGTAAGTCGCGATATTGACCAAAGTCTGCGCGATCTGCAGCGGCACGCGTGCGTCATCGGGCACAATCGTGCGAACGCGGTTAAACTCCTGGATGGCCTGGCGATAATTCCATCCGTTGGCCAGTTGCAGTCCGAGTTCGCTGCGGAAACTGGGCTCGTCGATCGGCCCATCCAGGCGGAGCAATTCCGTCCAGTTGCCGTTGTATTGTTCCATGCTTTTGGCGACGTTTTTTGCAGGCTGGATGGTCGCCTTTTTGCCCTGCGCCAACTGTTCGTCGTAGGATTGATTGACGCGCCCCGAGACAGAGGCCGGATTCAGTTGAACCACCTCGTCGAAACATCGGAGCGCTTCGGGTCGATGGCCGGAGACTTGAAGCTGAATGCCCCATTCATCGACAACTCGAGCATAAAAAAGGCCGATTTGTGCCGCAAAGTTGTCCTGCTCGGGT
>DASRBR010000330.1:0-2284 GCA_035653495.1 Verrucomicrobiia bacterium | reverse complement strand
CATCCGCAATCCGGTCGCCCTTCACCCAATCCGGCGTTCCCTCCCAAAGGTCCGGCCCGGTCGGATGCACGTAAATTCCCGCTTCTTCCGCGATTTGGAGGAATTGATCGAACTTTGCCAATCCTTCAGGCGAAACCTCGTTCGACTCGGCCATGAATGAGCTGTAGCTCAGGAAAACGCGCACGCAATTTACTCCGAGCGATTTCATCCGCGCAAAATCCTTTCGGGTTGCTTCCGCGTCAAATTTCTTCCAAAGCTGCGGCGCCCAACCCTGTCCCGGCCGGTAATAACTCACGCCGAAAGGAACAAACGGTTTGCCATGCTCTGTCTCAAAGCCGTGTCCATTTCGCGCGACGCGAATCCGCGGCAATAAAGGGCCGTTTTCCGCAAAAGCAGTTGTGCCAAGAATGGCGATGATGGCTATCAACACCGCGAACGCGTCCGCTCGATGCACGCCAAAAATTTTCCCAATGATTCCTTTGCGCGCCTTCCGCACGTTCGGATTTTTTCTGAATTGCTTCATTTTTTTAAGATTTTTTGGACGATGTCTGCGCACCGTCAAGACCGATTGGCGTCAACGTGTTGCCAGTTAATTTGCTGCTGCGGCGGCGCATCCCGACACTCTCAAACTGGGGACTGGAAAGTCCCCAGAACCCGCACACTCGAAAGTGTGCGCTACGTAGCGCAGGCTTTCCAGCCTGCGGGTTCAGGCGACTTTCCAGTCGCCTGATTAAGATGCGCGCTGCGCATTGCACCCAAAATTCTGATTGCTTCATCGGGAACAAACATGCTAAAAAACGCATCAAACCCTGTAGTGAAAGTTTAGTCTTAAGAATCAATCATTTAGGAGGCTGCTCAACATGAAGTCGAGAAAGGGCCCCAGAAGGGGCTTGAAGTTTGGTCCAATCTTGGGCGTATTGGCTGCGGGCGTTTGCATCGTCGCTCTCACCGTGTACGCCATCATCTCTTTGACCGCTCCGCCCCAACCGGAACACGAAGCCATCACCCCGCCGACGGACAATACGCCTTATGCCGGCAAAAAGTGGTAGCGCAGACATTCTTGTCTGCGGTATCGCAGGCTTTCCAGCCTGCAAGAGCAGTTGTTCCTTTTGTCGACAGGAATGTCGGCGATACAGCAGGCAAGAATGCCTGCGCTACTCTTGCTCGCACAACTTCTTTCCACGTAGCTGCAACCAGGTGCAACAAGCTGCAACTAGCTGCAACACCCGTGCCCAATTGAAAGGTTTGCGAAGAGCTTGCACCGGAGGACGTGCGTTCTGATTTTTTTCCTTATAGCTGAAACCAGGTGAAACAAGCTGAAACGAGGTGAAACACTTTGGTCAAAATCCAGCGCGGAGGCTGACCTCGTAGCCGGTTGGTTCGACCGGAAGTCAACGCGGAAAAGGCTGTCCGCGCTCCGTCTTTGGAGTTCCGCTTTTAGGCGGTCCATTTCATGCCCCCGCGGGCAAGGCTCACCTCCGCAAAGGCTGCGGCGACCAAGCTGTCCGCGCTCCGTCCGGTCCAATTAGGAACTCACGAAATCAGGAACAAGGCAAAAGTCTGCCCATTCCTGAGTTCATGATTTCCTGTTTCAGCTTTTTCCTGAACTCGGAACTCAGAACCCGGAACCGTTGGCGCGCATCCGATTCAAATGTCAAAGAGCATCGCGAACGATAAACATTCGCGAGTCCGCCATGGGTTTAGCACAGCGGACGTGCTGCAAAGAGAATAGCGCTGCGTTTATAGAATGCAAGCACTTTTTATCAGAAGAGCTGCAAAATGCCAGGCGCCACCCTTTGGCCGAGAGATCCCATTTAAAACGTCAGCTTCGTCTCTTTGGTCAGCACATCAGCAGGATTTGGCTTCTGGTGAAAGTCGAAGCAGTCGAGCATGTTGTTGGCGTCACGGTCGCGGTCGGCCAACGATTTCAGGCCGAAATGATCTTCAATCAATTTAAGCGGCGACGTGAAATCGTAATGGACATGGCTGATGTAGCCCGGCTTGGCCCACGGCGAAATCACCAGCGCGGGAACTCGCGGGCCGTAGCCGTACTTGTCCACCTGCGGAGGGGCCACATGATCGTAAAAGCCGCCGAAATCGTCCCATGTCACGATGATGACACTGTCCTTCCAAGCCGGGCTTTGCATCACGGCGTTCACAAGGCCGGTCACGTGCCACATTCCGCGCGCGCTGTCGGCAGGCGGATGCTCGCTATCAGCGGCAGTCGGCACAATCCAGCAGACTTCCGGCAGCCGGTCTGCTTTGGCATCATCATAAAATTCCT
>DASRBR010000329.1:0-9326 GCA_035653495.1 Verrucomicrobiia bacterium | reverse complement strand
TGAAATCAACCATCCGCTTCTCACCAATAAATCGTCCACTTTGATTTAATCTGCTCTAAGCCGAAGCGATTTTCGCGGGTTTTTATTTCAACCCGGCTATAACTTTTTTTCGCGCGCAATCAGCTCTTCATAAGCTGCACGGATTTTGGCGGTCAATGGCGAGCGGGCCAGCGGAAGCCCATCGAGCGATTCCAATTCCACGATGCCCCACGAACTGAGCGAGAGAAATGCGCCTTGGGCTCGCTGCAATTCTGCGGGCGTGATGACTTCCTCGCACGCGGGCAGGCCCATTTTTTTGCAAAGCTCAAGCACAATCAATCGCGTCACGCCCGCCAGGATGCCGCTTTGCAACGGCGGCGTGCAGACATGCTCGTTCCGAATCCAAAACAGGTTGCTGCTGGAACCTTCGACGACATGGCCGTCGGTGTTCAACAGCAGCGCTTCATCGGCGCCGGCCGCATCGGCTTCGGCGCGCGCCATGACTTGCGGCAGTTTGTTGCACGTCTTGAATTGCGCGAGCGCTTCCTTGGCGGGCAATCGGAATGACGCGGTCACGACGCGCCACGCCGGAGGTGAACCGGGTTTTGCTTCGGGCGCGGGATGCAAGGACATCACCAGTGTCGGATGCTCGGCGCCTTTTGGCGAATAACCACGCGGGCCGACGCCGCGCGAAAGCGTGATGCGCAAAAGCGAGTCGGCCATCGCGTTGAGTTCGATGAGCCGGCGCGCGTGCGCCAGCAATTCGTCGGGCGTGAACGGCAGTTGAATTTTCAGGAATGCCGCGCCGCGTTGAAAACGGTCCATGTGCTCGGCCCAGCGAAATGGTTTGCCGGAAAAAATGCGCATCACTTCGAACAGGCCGTCTCCGTAGAGAAACCCGCGGTCGAGCACGGAAATGGTCGCCTGCGCTTCGGGCACGAATTTGCCATTGAGGAAAATCATCATTGCGAGGTGTTCGGTTGCATTGGAGTTGGCTGTCCCAACGCGCCGGGCAACCAGCGCTGGTCCTGTGGCGGCGCGTAAGGCTGGCCGGCCAGTTTGCGAAATTCGTGCCGCAGTTTGACCCGATTGTTGAAAATGCAGACGAGCGGAATGCCGATGATGAATGGCGTCCCGTAACAAAACATCAACAGGCAAAGCAGCGGCGCGACCAGCACGATGAGAACGGTTTTGGCGACGGCCTGGCTTTCTTTTCTGCTGGAAAGACCATAGACCATTCCGGTCCATGTCAACGCGACCATGTCGAGTGCGGACAATGCGAGATAGCACAACACGCCAATGCTGGTCAGTAAAAGGCCGGTGACGTCATCGTCGTTTTTGTGGACGATTGAAAAACCGATGACCATGCTGACAGCCTCCAGCGCCAGGATTGCGATGATGGGTTTTGTGAAGGCGCGTTGCATCGCCAGGATTTGGCCGTAGATGAGTTGCTCGGATGTCAACGGCGTCACGAGCAATATTTCGAGCGCGTTGGTGCGCCGCGCTTCGGCCAGGCAATGGCACGCCTGCGTGGCGACACGCATCTTGACCGCAAAATTCAGCAGCCAAAAAAAAGCGATGAACACCCAGAAGTAAGTATCGAAGAAAATGACCATGCCCACGCTGAGCACCGCAGCGACAGCGATGAACAACGGCATCAGCGTGCTTTGGCCGGAATCATGGCTGGCGAGCCAGAAGGCGGGATTGGTCTCGAGCATCTGCGTGCGGGCGGCGGCGCGGCGTTGCGCATTTTGCGAACGCGTTGAAGTCCAGCGCTGCCACCAGCGCGCGTCAGGGGAGGGAAATTTTTCGTCGCGCCAGCAGTACGGCACGGCGAATGAAGCCCACACGAGCATGGCCCAGCTTCCCAATTGGGCGTGACCGATCGATGACCAATAGCCCGCGGGCGAGATGCGAAAAGCCATGTCACCGGCGAACTTGATTGCAAACAGCGGGCTCCACGTCGGGTAATGCGCAAACCATGGCGCAGACACCCAGACCAAAATGAGCAGGAACGTCGCGGTCATCGCCTGGCGTTCGTCGCGGCACCAGCACGAAACCCAAATTCCCGCGCAGAGCGAAAAGAACAGCAGGTTCGCCAGCGCAAGAACCATGCGCCAGTATTCGCCGACGGTTGTGCCGCCGAGCAACAACGGCAGCGCCATGATGGGCAGCACGGAGAGCAGGCCGTAAACGGAATTCAACGAACGCGCGGTGAGTTTGCCGAGGATGATGTCGTAGCCCTTCAGATCGGTGAGGAAGCGCAGGCCGAGGGTGCCTTCGCGTTTTTCTTCGCTGAGGCAATCGGCGGTTTTGCGCACGCCTTCGAACAGACAAAACACCACGGACATGTAGCTGAGCGTCCAGAACATTGCGCGGCCCGTTTGCGATGGAAAGGCCGAAAACGCGCCGAAGGTGAACATCACCATCGCGACGCCGGTGACAATCGCGGCGATGACGACGCGGTTGCGGTATGTGGCGGTCAGCCGCGCCGCGATGCGCAATTCACGTTCGACAATGGGCAGAAAGGTCATGTTTGGTTGTTACCACCAGCCGGAGGGAACATTACCAAAGAAGGGACAACGCGGGGAGGAAATTCCAAGGCTTGGAGCGGTCATGCCCTGCTCTGTAGCAAGATCCTTGATTTCAGGGCAAGAATGGTACTGGGATAGGAATTGGGGAGCGCACGCCTCTGGCGTGCCCCGTTCGGCGTCTCGCCGAACGGAAAGGAGTTAAGAAGCGCCCGGCGAGACGCCGGGCGCGGCAACCGAGACGGTCGCGCTCCCCAAACTGCTACCTTGTTACATTCCTGGCCCGGCGGTTTAAAAATGTTTCCTACACGGCAGCGCGCTCGCTCATTCAATGATTTCGCTTTTCCTTTTCGGGAACTTGCCTCGTAATCGACTGTGAAAGGCGCAGCGCGGCCAGAAAACCTTGCGCTTTGGCAATGGTTTCGTCGTATTCCGCTGCAGGGACCGAGTCGGCGACGATGCCTGCGCCGGCGTGGAACCATGCGGTTCCATCGCGGCAAATCGCGGTGCGAATGGCGATGGCAAGCTGGCTTTCGCGATTGAATCCTAGATAACCCAGCGCGCCGGTGTAAGGCCCGCGCGTGACCGGTTCCAACTCGTCGATGATTTCCATCGCGCGGATTTTTGGCGCGCCGGTGATGCTTCCGCCGGGGAAACAGGCGGCGAACGCGGCGAAATGCGGCACGTCGCGGCGCAACCGTCCTTCAACGGTGGACACCAGATGCTGCACCTGCGGGTAACGTTCGAGGCGCACCAATTCCGGCACCTGCACGGAGCCGTATTCGCAAACGCGTCCCAAATCGTTCCGCAAAAGGTCGGTGATCATCACCAGCTCGGCCATTTCCTTGGGACTGGTTTGCAGTTCGTAGGTCAGTTGCGCGTCGCGCGTGGCGTCGGTTGAACGCGGGCGCGTGCCCTTGATGGGCCGCGTCAAAATGTGCGGGCCGCTCAGCCGCAAAAAAAGTTCGGGCGAGGAAGATGCGAGCTGGAATTCGCCGCAGTCCAGATAAGCGGAGAATGGCGCGGGCGAAACGGCGCTCAATTGCTGAAAAAATTCCCAGCCGGTGATCGAGCACGGCGCGGCCAGTCGATGCGCCAGGTTGACCTGATAAATGTGGCCCTCGCGGATGTATTTTTGCGCCTGCGTGACGCGGGCGATGAATTCGTCGCGAGAAAGAGTGGAGGTGATGCCGGATGCACGCCTGGTAACAACCAACGCTGAACATCGAACATCGAACATCGAATTGGAAGACCGGCTTTCGTGGCGTTGTATTGGATGTTCAGCGTTCGATGTTGGTTGTTCGATGTTTTCCGCAAATCGCGCGCAGCGCTCAAGCTGCCGGCGCCAGAATGTGAGACGTTCCTGCGCGCGAGATTCGGAGCGGGAGCCGTCGGCGTCCAAACCGGTGGAGATGATCCAGGTCTTGCCGAGATGATGATCGAAAACCACGAGGCTGTCGTGAAAACCGACATGGCAATCGGGAAGTTCAAGGTCGTTGACCGCGCGGCGCGGCAGGCGCGGCTCGACAAAATTTTTCAAGTCGTAACCCCAATAACCAAAACAGCCGCCGAGCGGGAACGGCAAATCCACTTCGTCGAGCAGTTCGTAACGGGCCATCAACGCATCCAGGATTTGCCATGGATTGCCGAATTGGTGTTGCGTGTCGCGTGTTCCGTGTTGCGTCAGTTCACAACGCGAGCCGAAGGAACGAAAGGTTAGAAACGGCCTCGCAGCGACGAAAGAATATCGCGCGGCGGAAGATTCAAACAATCCGCTGCGCAAGAGCACGATGCCGTTTTCGCCGCGCAATGCTTCGACGAGCGATTCCGGCGTGTGCTGGGTGGAAATTTCCTGGATGAGCGGGCGCATTGCAGTCGTTAAAATGATTAATTTGCCAGTTCCTGAATGTATTCGGCGAGACGCCGAACACTGCACGCGGGACGCGTGCGCTCCCCAAACTGCTATCGCGGTTTCATTCCGACATCAATTTTCAACACACCAGGATTTTCTGCAATCCTTTGTCGGTCTTCAACGGGCTGACGAGCGCGAGATTCAATCGTTCGGGACGGAAGAAATCGCGGGCGGCGGCGCGGATTTCCATTGCCTTGACTTCGCTGAGGTGCTGCTTGATTTCATCGGGCGGAACGATTTTGCCGTAGCCGACGAGCTGCTCGCCAAGCCACATCATCTGGCTGTCGGTGCTTTCGAGGCTCAAATCGATCTGGCCTAGCACGTAATCGCGCGCGCGGCGCAATTCGGCGGCAGGGACAAGGTCGCGCTTGAGATGGTCCAGTTCGCTCACGATGAGCTTGAGCGTTTGCGGGAGATGTTCCATGTCCAATCCTGCGGAAATCGTCAGGGTGCCGACGTCGTCGAAATAACCGAGCGAACTGTAGATGGAATAAGCAAGCCCGCGGTCTTCGCGCACGACCTGGAACAATCGCGAACTCATGTTCTCGCCGAGGATGGTGTTGAGCAACCGCAGCGCAAACCGGCGGCGATCGTGCCGCGAACAGGTGCGGATGCCCAGCGCGATCTGCGTTTGCTCGGTGTCCTTGGTGAACAGGCGCACGGCGGGTTCGGACTGCTGGCAAATGGCCGGGACGAATTGCGGCGCGCGGCCTTGTGGAAAACGTTTGGCGACGCGCGAAACGGCTTCCACGATCTGCTTGTGCTTCAAACGGCCGGCAGCGGCGAAAATGGTGCGGTTGGCGACATAATTTTTCCGCTGATAATCCACCAGTTGCGAGCGGGTGAGGGCGTCGAGCGTTTCCTCGGTGCCGGTCAGCGGGCGGCCCAACGGCTGGCGCGGCCAAAGGGTTTCATTGAGCAGTTCCTGGACGCGTTGTTGCGGCTGGTCCTGGTACATGGCCAGTTCTTCCTTGATGACGCGGCGTTCTTTCGTCACATCCGACGGGTCGAAGCGAGAATTGAGGAACATGTCGGTGAGCACGTCGAGCAGTTCATCAAATCGGTCGTGGCAGGCCTTGGAATGGTAGCAGGTCATCTCCTCGCTGGTGAAAGCGTTTAGATAACCGCCAATGCCTTCGACATCCTGTGAAATCCGCCGGGCCGAACGCTTCCGCGTGCCCTTGAACAGCATGTGCTCGATGAAATGGCAGACGCCGTTGACCTCCGCCTGTTCGTAACGCCCGCCCACGCCCACCCACAATCCCAGGCTCACGCTGGTCATGTGCGGCATTTCCGCCGTGACGACGGTCAACCCGTTTTTTAATCTGCTGATTGAATACATGCCCGCGGATGACGTTCCGAGTTTTTGTTTTTAGCGATTGTCAATTCTGTTTAAAAACCAAAGCATCAATCCAACCCTGGCAGGGCGGCCATTCCGCTGGCCGCCTGGCGCGCAAGGGAGTTCGCGCCCTACCCAATTTGGAATTCGTTTCGCAATTGGTTTACCTCGGCATTATCAAAAAAGTTCTGATCACGCAAATGCTTTTGGAACGATGTCCGGCGGGCCGATACGCCGTTCGTAATCGAGAATGACGTCCACTGCGTGTTGCGGGTCATCCGTCACGGTCACGAGGTCCATGTCGCCGGGGCTGATGAAATTGCCCTTTCCAAGAGTGGTTTCCATCCATGCGAGCAATCCCTGCCAGTGCTTGCGCCCGAACAGGATGAGCGGAAAACGCGGGATGCGCTGCGTCTGCACGAGCGTGAGCACTTCGAAAAATTCGTCAAGCGTGCCGAAACCGCCCGGCATGAAGACGAAGCCGATGCTGTATTTGACGAAACAGACCTTGCGCGAAAAAAAGTAATGGAAATGGATGGGGATGTTGGCGTAGCGATTGTTCTGCTGTTCGTGCGGCAGCTCGATATTGAGCCCGACCGATTTTCCGCGCGCCTTGGCCGCGCCGCGGTTGGCGGCTTCCATGATGCCCGGCCCGCCCCCGGTGATGACCGCGAGTTTGTTTTGGGCGAGCATTTTGGCGAGCGCGACGGTCGCGTTGTAATAAGGGTCTGTCGGACGCGTGCGGGCGGAGCCGAAGATGGTCACGCCCGGGCCAACCTGGGAAAGCGTTTCAAACGAATCCACAAATTCCGCCATGATGCGGAAAATGCGCCACGGATCTTCCTTAATAAAGCTGATGGACGAACTGTTGTTCATCCTACGAGCATAAACATCAACGAGGGGGCTTACAAGCCGGGTGATTGACGCGCGTTCTTGAATTCACTGATTCACGCTGGACGCAACGATGCGGATTCGGAATAATTGCGCGGATAAACAACCCGGAAGCAATCAAAGGCGGAGGATTCCCATGAACGACGAACGGGCGGACAAAAATCAAAAGAAGGGAAGCTGGAAAAGAGGCATCATCGTGTGGCTGGTCTTGTTGCTGGCGATTGTCATTGGCGCGCTCGTCTGGCTGGCAATGCCGCCAAAGGAACCGGTTTACAAGGGAAAGACTTTAACCTACTGGCTGGCACACTATGCAATAAGCGGACCCGACGGCCAGGAACCCACGAATCAAATGAACGAATGCAAGGAGGCCGTTCAACACATTGGCACCAATGCCATTCCAGTCCTGCTCCGTATGCTAAAAGCCAAAGATTCAACTTTGAAGTTGAAGCTGATGGATTTGGCCGAGAGACAAAATTATGTCCATCTTCCGTTGCGAAGCATTGAAGATGACAAGATGGTCGTCCCACTTGGGTTCATGCTTTTGGGCGATGCGGGAACGAACGCCATCCCGGAACTGATCAATATTTATGAGCATCCTCCCTCGGATGAATCAAAAGAGGTGATAAATGCCATCCTGATGCAGTTTTATCCAGCGCCCGCCGTTGCGGACGCGCATTGGGTCCCCAAGAAAGAACGCGCGCAATGGTATATGACCGCAGGAATGTCGCGATTAGAGAATGACCTCGGGTCATCGGAATCAAGCGCCTCCTCCAATGCAAAGCTGTCCAATGCCATACTGGCATTTTCCACGGCGATCAGGCTCGACCCGAAACTTTTGCAAGCGTATGCATCCAGCGCCGCCGCTCGATTTCAACTGCGCGATTTCACAGGGACAATTTTGGATTGCACCCGGCTTTTGGAGGTTTCGCCGACGAACGAGACGGGTTTCCATATAAGAGGCCTTGCCGAATTTGCCGCGAAGAATTTCAAAGATGCGGAAGCTGACCTCACTCGATGCATCGCGCTGCAAACGAACGATTTTGAAGCCTATAATTATCGCGGTCTTGCGAGAGTGAACATGCGAAAATTCGACGAAGCGCGCGCCGATTTCAACAAAGCCATCCAACTAAATCCGCAAGACGGCACCGGCTATCGCAACCGGGCGATTGTGGAAGGCACGCAAAGGGATTTTGAGCTTGCGCTGGATGATGTCTCAAAGGCCATTCAATTAACCGGTCGTGGCGAACCGGATCCGGCGGCATATCTGACGCGAGGACGCCTCGAGACCGGACTCAAGGATTACGAATCCTCGCTGGACGACTTTAACAAATCGATTGAACTGGCGCCGAAGGACCCGACTGGTTACGCATGCCGCGGCGGCACTTACGTGTTCATGGACGATTTCGAGAAGGCATCGGCGGATTTGGAGAAGTCCTTCCAACTGAATTCCGACAACGCTCTCGCATTCATCATGCGCGGTATATTGAAGATGAAAAAAGGCGGCGAAGATGACGGGGCGCTTGCCGACCTGAAACGCGCCAATGAACTGTCGCCTCAATCGCCGGAAACTTACGAGGCGCTGGGCGCCCTTCAGTACAAGATTTCCGACTGGCCTGCGGCATTGGAAAATTGCCGCACGGCGGTGAAGAAGGCCAATTTTGTCCGAATGTCCGAGGCATTTGCGTACATCTGGCTTATCCGCGCGCAATCGGGAGAAAAGGATGCGGCGGACACGGAATTGAACGGTTATTTGAAGTCCATGCCGCCCGACAAGACCAACGAATGGAACGCAATAACAGTGCGCTTTTTTACTGGAAGCGTGCCGGAGAGCAACTATCTCGTGCTCGCCACCACTTCAGCCAAGCGCGCGAGTGAAATCAAAGGGCAGGTCTGCGAATCGTATTACAACGCAGCGATGAAGCGCAAAATTGCGGGCGACAAACAGGGCGCCGCCGAGCTGTTCCAAAAATGTCTCGATACCAAATACGACAACAGTTTTGATTACTTTAACGCCATCGCCGAAATGCGAGCGTTGAAAAAGCCGTGATAGTTTCGAAGTTGCTTGCTTGAATGCTGTTTCACGAAAGCGCCGGATGAAATAATCTTGCGCGCATGAGCATCACAGTTCACGTGGCGCTGGTGATTTTCATCGCGACGCTGATCCGCTCAACGTTTGGTTTGGGCGAGGCATTGATTGCGGTGCCTTTGCTCGCGTTGCGCATTCCCGTCACTGTCGCGGCACCGCTGGCGGTCATGATGTCCGTGCTGGTTGCGGCAGTAGTCGTGGTGCAGGACTGGCAAAAGGTCGAGGTGCGCAGCGCCGCGGGTTTGGTTATTTCAGCGTTGTTCGGCATCCCGCTTGGATTGCTGCTCCTGACGCGCGGAAACGAGCAAACGATCAAGATCATCCTCGGCGTCATCATAGCCGGTTTCTCCATTTACTCGCTCACCGCGGGAAAGAAATTGCACCTGGAAAAAGACCATCCAATGTGGCTGATCGGCTCGGGATTTATTTCGGGAATTCTGGGCGGAGCTTATGGAATGAACGGTCCGCCGCTGGCGGTGTATGGGGCATTGCGCCGCTGGTCGCCACAACATTTTCGGGCAACGTTACAAGGTTATTTTTTGCCGGCGAGCCTGCTGGGACTCATCGGCTACGCGGCAACGGGACTTT
>DASRBR010000328.1:0-8046 GCA_035653495.1 Verrucomicrobiia bacterium | reverse complement strand
GGTCAAAACTGTAGTCCCAGATGTGCTCCATGATCATCGTCTTGGTCACAACGCGACCCGCGTGGCGCATCAAATATTCCAGCAACGCAAATTCTCGCGATTGCAATTCAATCCGTTCGCCGCCGCGCGTGACTTCGCGATTGAGCAAATCGAGCGTCAAATTGCCGACAGTCAAACGCGTCGGTTCTGCGGCGTGGGTTGCGCGGCGGATCAACGCCTGCACGCGGGCGAGCAGTTCCGAAAATGCGAACGGCTTGGTGACGTAATCATCGCCGCCGGCTTGCAAACCTTTCACGCGGTCGTCCACGGACGCTTTGGCGCTGAGGATGATGACCGGCACGCGAACGCCTTCCTTGCGCAATTGCTGGACGAGGGCAAGGCCATCGAGCTTCGGCAGCATGATGTCCACAATCGCCGCGTCGTACGAGGTGGTCGAGGCAAGGACGTGGGCCTCCTCGCCGTCGGCGCAACGATCCACGGCGAAACCGTTTTGTTTGAGGCCATTGACCACGAACGAAGCGATTTTCGCGTCGTCTTCCACCACCAAAATTCGCATAGGCGTGTCCGATGAGGATAAATCAAACGAGACGTCAATCATACTTTAAAAAAGCCGTGTCAAATATCCAAATTCACTGTTTGAAACACCCAATTACCCAAGTACCCAAAGACCCAAAGAAATCCCAAATCCGAAATCGAATTCCAAGTTGGAGCAGCATCTCCGATTTGAAATTCGAGCCTGGGACTTCTTTGGGTAATTGGGTCTTTCATTCATTGGGGATTTTTAAAGAAACCGCCCTCCCGGCACTTGGGCTCGGGAGGGCGGGTGCATTCATCCGAGTTGTTCGATTCTATTCGACTCGACCGGATTATTCCGTCTTGCTTTCGTCAACCACGAGGTAGTGGCTCGCTCCGTGGCTCCAAATCTTGAGCAGAATGACCTTGTCCTTCGGATGCTCGGTAAGTTTCACGGCGTCATCGGCGCTGTTCACGGGAGAGCGGTTGATCTCCTCGATGACATCGCCCTGCCGCAGGCCCTGCTCGTAGGCGGGTGAGTTCTGGTCCACGTCGGTGACGACTGCGCCCTTGATGTTTTCCGGAATCTTGAGTTCGTTCCGGACCTGTGAATCAAGATCTCCGACCGTCACGCCGTTCAAGGCGTCGCTCGCATTGCTATTTTGGTCGTTCGCGCCGGCCATCTCTTCGCTGCCAGGAAGTTCCTTCAATTTGACCTCGACGGATTTTTCATGGCCATTGCGGATGATTTGCACCGGCACAGTCGTGCCCGGCGGCGTCTCGGCCACCTGTAATTGCAACTGATGGCTGTCCACGACCGGCTTGCGGTTGAAATCAACAATGACGTCGCCGCTCTTCAGGCCCGCCTTGTCAGCCGGGCTGCGGGGAGTGACATCGCCAACCAAAGCGCCTCGATCGTTCGGCAAATTGAACTGCTGCTGCAAACCAGGCGTGACGTCCTGGATGCTCACGCCCATGAAACCGCGCACCACTTTGCCATGCTCGATCAGGCTTTCCATCACGTTTCGCGCCATGTTGATGGGGACCGCGAAACCGATGCCCTGATAACCACCGCTACGGCTCAGGATGGCCGTGTTGATGCCGATCAATCGGCCTTCAGCGTCCACCAATGCGCCGCCGGAATTGCCGGGGTTGATGGCGGCATCAGTCTGGATGAAGTCTTCGTAATCCGTGCCGAGGCTGAGATTGTTGCGGCCTTTGGCGCTGACGATGCCCATGGTCACGGTCTGGCCGATGCCAAACGGATTGCCAACCGCGAGGCAAACGTCGCCGACTTCGATTTTGTCGCTGTCGCCGATTGTCGCCACCGGCAGGTTGTGCGCATCGATCTTCACCACCGCGATGTCCGTCTTCGGATCGCGGCCAATGACCTTGGCCTTCATTTGACGGCCATCGTTCAACGTGACATCAATCACATCGGCGTCTTGAACGACATGGTTGTTGGTCAGGATGTAACCATCCTTGTTGATGATTACGCCCGAACCCAGGCCATGCTCCTTTGGCGTTCGCATCGTGCCGCCGCCATTGCCGCTGCCGAACTGGTCGCCAAAAAATCGGCGCAAGAAATCATCGCTGCCGCCAAAAGGCGATTCCGGCACCGGCACCACTTTGGATTTGGTGACGATTTCCACCTTCACCACGCACGGAGCGACTTGTTTCACGACTGGCGCGAAACTGGGAACGCCCCGCGCGCTTTCGCGCTTCAAAGGCGTGTCATTCTCGGTCAGTGCAATCCGTTGGAATTTGGGGGCGCTGTCTTCGGCCTTGATGAACCGCCCCCATGCAAGGCTTGAAAGAGCCACTATCAATGCCCCGCCGAGCATGGCCGCACGTGTCCCGGAGAGGATTCTTGTTAATTTTCGTTTCATAATCTTTTGCTGTTTGGTTTCAAATTGAGCAACCGCTTCAATCAACTTCTATGACATCATCACACGCCAAGCTGTCGGGAACCTTTCCTGAATATTACAAGTTTGTAAGGTTAACCGTCGAACATTGGTTGGATTCTTCTCCTTGAAAAATGGCGTTTCCCTTTTCCCAACCCCAACCTCAGCCCCAAATCTTTCGATGTCAATGGCTTCTTGCCTGCGCAAGCCTTTGACGGCGCGCACAAAGTGGAGGATGGTTTGGTAGAAAATAAGCGAGGTAGTTATGTATCTGTTTTGGTTTATTCCATTGCTTTTGGCTGTGGTCATTGCCATTTGGGTCTTTTACGACAAGGTGATGAAGGAAGGTGCCGGCGGTGTCCGCAAGAACGGCAAGGTGCTCGTGGACAAGCCGCCAAAGCCCGGACCGTAACTTGAGCCATTTTTTACGAGCGAGGTGATTATGGATTATTTTTGGATCATTCCATTGCTTTTGGCTGTGGTCATTGTCGTTTGGGCGTTCTATCGCAAAGTGATGAGGGAAGGCGGAGACGGTGTGCGCAGGGACGGCAAGGTGCTTGTGGACAAACCTCCCAAACCCGGTCCGGGTCCCTAGAGCACAGCCATTGATTCCAGCGCACCGTCACGTAAGTTAAGGAGGCGAAGTTTTTTGCCGAACAAAAAGGTTGCTCATGGCGGACCAGCAGCAACACGCGGATGACGATTTGAAGCACAAGTTGCGGTTGGCATCATGGGTGCGGCTTGCGCTTGCACTGTTGCTCCTGATTCCGATCATTGTTTTATTTTTTCTCCCGAGCGGCCCGCTTTTGGCCAGCGTCTTTTGGTTCTGGCTCCTGTTGCTTTTGACCTTCTGGCTCGTCTGGATGTTTTTCGGTCGCGCGCAAAGGACTGCCGCAGTTGCGCCGGAACAACATCTTCTCGCCGACGAACCCGCGCCCATCCATGAAGTCATGGACGTGGCGGTCGCCGTTGAAGAAGGCGGCGTGCAGATCTTTCGCGGACATTTGCGCGAACCAGCCGCCGAAGCGTTTCAAAAACTCAAACAAGCTTTCGGCACCCAAACCGTTCCGATGATCCAGGAAGATGCGCAGTTCGGCGCGGCTGTTTTGCTGGTGCCCAAACCGGTTGAAAAAGCAGTGATGGAACGCCGCTCCCATCCATGGATCAACTGGCTGCTTTTATTTGTCACGCTGCTCACCACCACGTGGGCTGGCGCCGCGCATCAAGGCGTGGATTTGCTGCGCGATCCCTCCCGGTTCGCCGTGGGACTTCCTTACGCGTTTGGATTGCTCGCCATCTTGGGCGTGCATGAGCTGGGGCATTTCTTCGCCGCCCGGCATCATGGAATGGATGTCACGCCTCCTTATTTCATCCCGGTGCCGTTCGCGCTCGGCACCTTCGGCGCTTTCATCAAAATGCGTTCGCCTGCGGAAGACCGCACCTCGTTATTCGACGTCGCCGTGGCGGGGCCGCTCGCCGGGTTGGCGGTGGCGATTCCTGCGCTGCTGATCGGATTGCATTCATCAATCGTTCTTCCCGGCACGCTCAATATTCCGCGCGGGCCGCTGAACGCCGCGTCCGCCGGTTCCTCAATTCTTTTTGCGCTGCTGGCCAAGGCATCGCTTGGCCCGGCGCTGCTGCATGGCAGCACGTTGCAGTTGAGTCCGCTCGCGTTTGCCGGCTGGTTGGGGCTCGTCATCACTGCGCTGAACCTGCTTCCCATCGGTCAACTTGACGGCGGCCACACGGCGCGCGCGATGTTCGGCACGCGCGCAGGACGAATCATCAGCAATATTACGATGTGGTCGCTTTTTTTGCTCGCGCTCTTTGTCTGGCAGGGGCTGATGTTCTGGGCCATCATCGTTTTCTTTATCGCGAGCAACAGTTCCCCGCCGCTGAACGACATCACCCCAATCACGCGCGGACGTCTCTGGCTCGGTTCCATCTCCTTTGTCATTCTTGCGCTCATCCTGATTCCGCTGCCACTTTCCTGGTGGAACGCCATTGGCATTTACTGCCCTTACATTTGAATTGCCTGCGGCGATTTTGACTTATTCTTCACTCGCGCTGTGTTGTCGCTTGATTTGATGCAGCGCTTTGAGGCTAACTAATCTCATGCTCGCAAGCTGCGATGCGAAAGGCAACGAAGCCACGGCTGTCTCCAGCGCGTCGGTCGAACATGCGGGAGCGCAAAATCGTGCCTATGCGCTCGATGCCTTGCGCGGTTTTGCCATCCTGGCGATGCTCCTTTCCGGCCAGCTCCCGTTCGATCAAAATGCGCTTCCCGCATGGATGTATCACGCCCAAGTCCCTCCGCCGCGCTTCGAATGGAATCCGCGCATCTATGGCATCACGTGGGTGGATTTGGTTTTCCCGTTCTTTTTATTTTCCATGGGCGCGGCGTTTCCGTTTGCATTCGCGCGGCGGATGGAGCAGGGGACGCCCCGTTGGAAACTCGCGCTCTTCATTCTCGAACGCGGTTTTCTGCTCGGTTTTTTTGCGCTTTATGTTGAGGCGATCCGCCCGAACATCTTGAGCAACCATCCCACCGCCGCAACCTGGTGGTTGGCGCTTCTCGGTTTTTTCCTGTTGTTTCCCATCCTGACGCGATCGCCAAAAAACTGGCCGACGACGCTGCGCTGGGGCGTCAAGGCAGCCGGTTGGCTCGGCGCAATCCTCTTTCTTGCGCTGGCGAAATATCCGGGCGACAGCCCGCACGGGACAGGTTTCAGTCTTGAACGCAGCGACATCATCATCGTTGTGCTGGCGAACATGGTGGTGTTCGGAGCGGTGATTTGGATGCTCACACGCAACCATCTTTTGCCGCGCCTGGGCATCCTGGGTATTTTGCTCGCCATCCGTTTGTCCAACATGCCGCAACCGCTCGACGGATGGGTGAGCGATTTCTGGCAATGGCCGCATGAACATTTGAAATGGATTTACCGCCTTTATTACACGCAATATTTGTTCATCGTCATCCCGGGAACAATCGCCGGCGATTTGATGCTGCAATGGAGCCGCCAAAAAAAATCCGCTGCTGAAACCGAAGCTTCCCCAAACTGCTGGTCTTCGCCGCGGCTGCTTGCGATTTGCGCGCTCATGCTCGCGCAAGTTCTGGTGCTGCTTATCGGGTTGAAAGCGCGCTGGCTGCTGCCGGCCACGCTGACATGTTTTGGTCTGTGCGTGCTGGGATGGTTGCTCATGGCCAGGCCGGCGAACGAAAACGAACGCCTCTACAAATCGCTTTTTCTTTGGGCCATTTACTGGCTGGTGCTTGGATTGTTCTTCGAACCTTACGAAGGCGGCATTCGCAAGGACAAGGCGACAGTGAGTTATTACTTCATCACCTCCGGCCTGGCGAACTGTGCGCTGATTTTCTTTTCCATCATCATCGATGTCTTCAAGCGCAAACGCTGGCTCCGATTGCTCATTGATAACGGCCAAAATCCGATGATCGCGTACGCGGGCATCAATAATTTCATCCTCCCGCTGCTGGCGTTGACCACCGCTGATCAATGGCTCGCGGAATTTGCCTCGACACCCTGGCGCGGATTTTGGCGCGGAATCATCATCACCTTCCTGATGGCCGTTACCGTAAGTTTTCTCACGCGCAGAAAAATATTCTGGCGCACTTGAATCAAGGGGTTGACAGTCGCGGCATTTGCAGCACCCGTTTCGGATTGAAACGGATCGCGGTCCCCCTCACCCTGTCCCTCTCCCCGAGGAGAGGGGAACATTCATCTGCGCTCGTGATTTCCAGCGGCGCGATATGGATGTCCGCGATGGAATTGGTGACTCCCTCTCCCGATGGGAGAGGGCTGGGGTGAGGGGGAAGGAACCATTCGTCAACCCCGTCATGGATGAAAGTTGCCCAAGGGAATAATCCGTAGGGGCTTTGACGGAGGTGGTCTCTGACTTGAATGCACGTTTGTTGCGCTCTACTTCCAATCCTTCAACACATCCACAATCGGCGGCCAGTCGGCGGCATTGGAAATTTTCGCCTTGCCCCACGTCGTGCAAAGATAACCGATAAGCCGCGGATTTTCCTCGCGTTCGCGCTGCGAATATGCGCTGAACGCCTCGCTGTTTTCCAGCGGTTGCCAGCCGGAAGGCCACACGCGAAAGCCCTTGCTCAACAGCAATGGAACCGACGCGTAATTCGTCTGCTTTTCGTAATGCCAGTCGCAGATGATGATGTCCTTGGGAATATGGTCAATCGTGCGATACGTGCCGTTTGTCGAAGCTTCCCATTCCGAATAACCGAGCGCTTTCGCGTCCAACAACCGGTCGCCCCACATCAGCATCTCGATTTTCTTTTTGCCGACGATATGCCGGTGAAAATCGTTCACTGCCTTGGCGAACAACTTCGACGGGTCTTTTCCATGGCAGCGCGGGCAATATTCCGAACCGATGATAAAAACCTCGTCCATCCCGACGTGAAACGCGTCCGCATCAAACGCATCAATCAATTCATCCACGCAGGCGAACATGACCTTTTTGACGTCCGGGTTGAGTGGACACCAACTGCGGCAGTAAATGCCTTTGTTGTGCGGAAACTTGCCGGGCGTTTCATCGAACTGCGGATATTTCACCAGCAGCGGCAGCGTGTTCGAACTCCATGACTGATGGCCGAGGCAGTTGATTTGGGGAATCAAACGGGTGCCGTTTTCTCGCGCCGCCTTGGCAAGTCGTTGCGCGGCGGGTCTTGTGATGTAACGCGAGTCGCGCAACTGCGGGTGCGTCTTGAAATCAAAGGAATAATCCACCTCGGCGATGATGACGTTCACGCCATCGGCCTTGAGACGCGGCAATTGCTCGACCAACTGGTCCGCCTGGCGATCGCTTTGGACCGATAAATGAACGCCGCGCCAGACTGGATTTTGTGCGCGCCAGGATTCTGTCCATGCGGATTGTGATGACGCGCGAGTTTCTGAAGTTTCGGGGGTTTGGCAGCCAACAAGGAACGCAATCAGAAGAAATGGAAGCAGAAATTTCAGAAGTTTCATGGCTCCGAAGAAAGCATGGTTTGGCTCATGGGACAAGAATGGAACGGAGATAGCAACTGGGGAGCGCGACCGTCCCGGTCGCCGCGCCCGGCGTCTCGCCGGGCGCTTCTTGATTCTTCACCGTTCGGCGAGACGCCGAACGTGGCACGCCAGAGGCGTGCGCTCCCCAAACAGCCATCGCGTTTCCATTTCCTTTCCAACCAGCCGACTAAAATATTCTTCGGCAAAAGTGAGTTATAAACGATTTCCTTATTGGTCCTCCTTGACCGACGCGAGCTGCGCCTTGACGGCTTTGGGTTCGGGAATCAACGCGCGGAACTGCCAATCCTGGTGCGGCGCAAGATAATCCTTGTAATCTTTCGCAGTCCCAATGTTTTTTCCCTTGCCGTTGAACAAATCCACTTCCACCCGAATGCCGTAGCGATCATAATCCGAATCGTTGGTCAACGTGCCGACGGCATAGACGAGGCTGCTGCCCTTGGTTTTTTCCAGTTCAATCGCGCTGACTTTCAGATCATCCGGCGATTTGGGGCGTGAAGGCGTCTTGGGCGTGGCTTGTGCGACAACTTCATTCGATTCAGTTGCAGCAGGTTCGGCTGGGGTCGCTGGTTTCTGGGGAGGGG
>DASRBR010000327.1:0-5218 GCA_035653495.1 Verrucomicrobiia bacterium | reverse complement strand
TGGCACGATCCCGTTTATCGCGACCATGCAGCCGCGCCACCTGCAGATATCAAGCTGGCGAACACAGATCGTCAAGCCGGCCAAAACCTGGAGAACACGGGCTTGCTCATCGGCAAACGGACTTTGGAACACTTCGTGCCGAAGGAGTAGTTTTGCGCGCCAATGTGGACAAACGCAAACCCACCGGATACCCTAGCGACGCGTGAACATTCCTGAAACGCAAGAATTGCGCGCCGCCAGCAAACCAACGCCGATCGCGGAGCCGCCTTTCGCGCGATACATCCCACTCGCCTTGTGGATGATCACAATCGCCGTGCTGCTGCTGATTCCGTTGAAGATCCTCAGCCTCGGTTATCTGCCCGCCGGCGATGCGCGGCGGCATATCGCAAAAGTTTTTACCGACAAACCCTACAAGGAAATCATTGCGTTCAATTCGTATTACATGACCGACCAAAGCCCGGGTTGGGAATGGTTGCTGCGGTTTTTGCACCGCGATTTCGGTTTTGATTTGGAAACGCTGGTGGCGTTTTCCGTGGCCTCGCTGATGCTCTGTGTTTTTTACGCGCCTTTGCCCTGGTTGCGACGGCCTGAAGCATGGCTTGCCGCATTGCTGGCGCAGATGATCGCCATCCCCGAAGTGATGACGCGTTTCGCGCAGGCACGGCCCTACCTGATAACCGAAGGCGTGCTCATCGCAATCCTGTTTGCGTGGTCCCGGCGGGATGAAGAAAAGCCGTCCTGGCCGAAACTCATCCTCACAACGATCGGCATCACGCTTTCGGTCTGGATGCATGGGACGTGGTATTTGTGGATGCTGCCCATCGTCGCGTTTTGTCTTGCGCAACGCTGGCGCACGGCTGGGTGGCTGGCAGCGTGCTTTGCGGCGGGAACAATCGTCGGCGCTTTGTTAACGGGCAACCCGATTGCATTCCTGGAGCAACAAGTTTTGCAAGTCATCGCCATCACGCGCGAGCATCTGCCGCAATGGATGCTGGTCGGCGAATTTCGTCCCAGCTACGGCGAATTCGCCACGCTGGCGCTCATCGGTGGCGTCATTCTTTGGCGCTGGTTGCAATCCGGGCAACGGCCGCAACTTTTGGACGAGCCGGTCTTTTGCATGATCGTCCTGTGCTGGGTTTTGGGTTTTAAAGGCGACCGCTTTTGGGCCGATTGGGGCGTTCCCGCCGTGCTCGTCTGGTTGACGATGCAATTCGAAGAAATTCTTCCGCCGTTGATTGACACCGCTTCAGCAAAGCGCGTCGTGCTCTGTGGATTGATTGCCGCCCCGCTGTTCCTCCACGCGACCAACGATCTGGACCGCCGTTATACGTTTAATTTGAACGAAGTTTTTCTCGATGCGAAGGACCCGTCGCTAAAAGGCTGGCTGCCCGAACACAACGGCTTGTTTTACTTCGCGCAAATGGATTTCTTCTACAACACATTTTACAAAAATCCCCAGAGCGACTGGCGTTATGTCCTCGCCATGGAACCGGCGATGATGCGTCCCGACGACCTTCAAATCCTGCGTCAGATCCAACGCTATAATTATAATCCCAAGGCTTACGAACCGTGGATCGAGAAGATGACGCCTGCGGATCGTTTGGTGATTTACAGCGGGGTTGAGCCGCCGCTGCCGCGATTGGAATGGCACAATGCCATCGCGAATATTTGGATTGGGCGTTTGCCGAAAGCAAAGAATTGATTGAATTTCAAAACCCCAACACTTGCTTCAAACGGTCGAGGTCGACGGCAATGCAAGGTGAGCCGCAGCATTGAAATAGGCTTCCACCCATGGCTCACTTGAAAATGCCTATCAAAAAACCGGCGATAAAGAGTATTATGCCAATTCCCGCCACCACACATTCGGTGATGAGGCAGATGCCCAAAATGGATTGCCCGCGGGACTTTCCCTGCTGAATGTCAAACTGGAGCAGTTTCTCCGCTGCGGTCTTGTATTCGAGATAAGCGGAGAGCATGGCCTCATTGCATAACTTCCGGGCTTGCGCCTGCTTTTGTTGATCGATCAGGTTCAGCACCTGGTTGCGGACTTCGCGATATTTCCGGCGCTTCTCCACAAGCTGCCTGAAGATCCCCTGTTCAGGCCCGGTGAACTGCGTTTGTTGATAGTGGTCGAGGGATTCGCTGGTCTGCTCGCTATAGGCGTCCAGTTCCTTGCGATAAGCCGTGCGCTCTTCAGGTGTTGCCGCGGTCAACATGAGCAACGTCTGGTTCAGGGATTGCGCGAGCGAAGAGTTGGCAGCGCCGGCATCCGAAAGCCCCGGCATTGTGTCTTCAACAATCGCCTGGGCGTTATGCTTGAGCTTTTCGACGCTCAAAAAACCGGCTGTCCCGATCATGAACAAAACGATGCCGACAAACACGAGTCCCTTGGCTGAAGCGACACGGTCAAGGAAGCTCTTTGATTCAACCCACACGTTCTTTCGAGCTGGAGCTTCCATCCCTTGCGCCACAGCTTTCTGATAAACGGCTTCCATTTCACGGCCTTTATTCTCCCAATCGTATTTACGAAGGACGACCTGCCTTGCGGCGCGCCCGTGTTGGAGCAAGATTTCGCGGTTTTGATCATAGAAACGGATGGCTTCCGCCAGCTTATTAACGACCTCTTTTCGTGAACCAAGCGGGACTTTGATGCCGGTTCCTTCCTTCACCGCAAGCCGCGGGCCGCCGCAATCGAGGCAAACCACGGGCAAGCCGGAGGCCATCGCCTCAATCACGGCGTAACCACCCGTGTCGTGCAGGCTGGGAAACAGAAACAAATCGTACCCGGCATAAGAAGCCAATGTCTCCTGCAATGGAAGGCGTCCGCGAAATTCCACCTTCGATTCAACCCCAAGACGTCGCGCGAGCCGTTTCATCACGTTCGTGAAGCCGTTCCCGCCGATAATTGTAAAAGTCGCCGCGGTGCCGGCTTGCGCAAAAGCTTGAATGGCCAAATCAATGCCCTTGAGCGTGATGACGCTGCCAACAAAGAGGATTTTAAGCGGCCCCTTGGGAGTGCGCTCGGAAACGAAGATGTCCTTGGGATTCAAACCGATTGTTGGCATCAGTGTGGCTTCCAAGCCAAGCCGATGAAACGTTTCTTCCATCTCTGCCGTGGAAGCCAGCGTCACGGTGGTCATCTGCGCTCGTTTGGGCAAAAAATGGAACGGGGAGGATTGGACGAAATTATTGAAATGACGGAAAAGTTCCAGAATCAGGGCCGAGGGATATTTCCATGGAAGCAATCGCCAGGGAATGGAATGAATGCCTCCAACCGGTCCCCAAACCGTGGGCACACCGTGGTTCCAAATGGCCGCGCGGTAACGGAAACCGGCGAAGGTGACGTGGTGCAGCAGGTCAAAAGGGGTTTCGCGGTTCAATTGGGCGATGATTTTTCGCGCCGAAAGCTGCCAGAAAATGTAGTACAAACGGATGGTGTTAAACCTGTTCTTGACCCGGAGGAGAATTCCGTTTGCTTCGTGATAGACGAACCGCGGCAAAGGTTGTTTGCCGCGCAAAGGCTCAAGCGCCTTCTCAATACCCACCCGGTTGTTCGTGCGGGTCAGGACAGTCAAATCATGATATTTGGCCATTTGCATGGCCCATTGCCAGCCGACCTCCGGTTCCGAGCCTTTATTGGGCTCGCAAGCATAAGCGGACAGCAACACTTTTAATCTTTTAGACACACAATCCTTTTATCTTTCTTATATCGACGGCAGCCTTTTCTCGGATTCAACCACGATTCCCAAGTGCCATGCAACGAACGCCAACAGCTCCGGGTATCGCACGGCTTAAGCCGGTTCATTCAGGCCCTTGTTTGTCAGGCCCAAGGCGGTGATTCGGAATGCGGCCTGAGTCAACGTGCGCGTCGCGGCAATGCATTCCACCTTGATTCGATTTTCGTCCATGAACTCGCTGAATGCCTTCAATTCGTGTTCGCGATCGTATATCTCATCAAAAATCAATATCGTCCCGACAGAAAAAAATGAACGGAGCTGCGTGAGCACAAAGCTGGTTGAACTGTAAAGATCGGCATCCAGGTGCACAATCAGGCAAGGATGCGGTTTGAATTCACGAAGATAGACCGGCAATGTGTCAGAAAACCATCCCTTAAATAATTTGACACGCGAATCCTCAAATTTGGGCATTTGACTGCCCGCGTCAAAAATTTCCTTTTTCATATGGCGCCAGTTTTCCGGCAGCCCCACGAAGCTGTCAAACCCGTGCAAAAAAGTACTGGGATTTTTTAGCAATTCTGTCCATTGGCGCAGTGACGCTCCTTTAAAAACCCCAAATTCGAGGAAACTCGCCGGTTCCTGGATTTGAGTCGCGATGTACTGATAAAATGGCGCGCGATCGTCAAGACGGATTGGCACTGACAATCCGCGATCATGGAACCATCGTCCGATGTTGAGATAATTTAAAAAACCATTGAGAAGGTGGATCGCTCTTGGCGAGACAAGAAATCCGACGCGGTTGAGGCATTCTTTCAATTTAGGATATTCCATAATTCGCTCATCTCATGATTTCTCCGGCAATTTTTTGCCCATCCAGCATGGCGTCTTCCATGCCGCCATAACCCCAACCGCCCCAACGTCCGCCGGTAAGAACATCATTCTGCTTGAGGTAATCAAAAATGAGGTTTCTCGATTCCTCGTAATGCTGATCAAAGATGACGTAGGCGTGAGGAATTTCACACAGCTCCATGAAAAGAATCTCATCCTGCGCAGTGAGAATGCCCGCTTTTTTCAGGTCAACCAGCACGCGTTGCTTCAGTTTTTCCGGTTGCGAAAGCAATCCTTCCAGCTCGCCCGACATCTCAACGTAATAACTGCGGCAGCCCGCCGGCGCGGCTTCCTTGTGAACCGCAGAATAGGAACCCGCGCGATAAAAAATGAATTCCGGCTCGGGAAAATAAACCCAATGATAATGGCTGGCTGGGCCTCCTTCGCCGCGAACGCCTATATCGAAATAATAGACGGTCGTGGCGCGAAGATTTTTCGCCGCTGTGCGCACTTCGTCCGGCGCGTCATTCAACATGGCAACCAACTGCACCAGCGGCATGGTATTCACCAGTTTTTCGAAGCGGACGACTTTTCCGTTCGAGAGCGAAACCCTTTTTTGTTTGAGGTCGATGCCGGTGATGCGCACGCCGTAAAGGGGCGGCTCTTTCAAAGCGTTGGCAAATGCGCGCGACAACGCGCCAATGCCGCCCTGG
>DASRBR010000326.1:0-5070 GCA_035653495.1 Verrucomicrobiia bacterium | reverse complement strand
TCCATCAAGTCGTTCTTGATGACATCGATGAGCGGATTGATCTCCTCGTCCACCTGATAACGATCGCAAACGCGATAGATTTCCTCGACTGCGCCTTTGCAAATCAAAACGTGGTCGCCCTCGTAATCAATCACCACGGACATGCGCTTGCGACTGAAGTCGAACGGGATCTCATCCACTTTCTTGCAACTGCGTTCCACGTCCAGGTCGGTGTGCGACAAAATCGAGCGGTCAAGCAGGTTGCGCAAGCCTGTCTGGTAATAACTGTTCATGTACGCGTATCGCAAGACGTCGTCACTCGTGCGATTGGTCACGTCCACATGCTTTTCAAGGATGATGCGGTCCTGGGTGAGTGTGCCGGTTTTGTCGGTGCAAAGGATGTTGATGGCGCCGAAGTTTTGGATGGAATTGAGTTTCTTCACGATGACCTTCTTTTTGGACATCGCCATCGCGCCTTTTGAAAGATTCACCGTCACGATCATCGGCAACATTTCCGGCGTCAGGCCGACGGCGACCGCAAGGCTGAATTTAATTGCCTCAAGCCAATTGTGGTCCTTTAAACCGCGGATGACGAACACAATGCCGACCATCACCACCATGAACCGGATCATCAGCCAGGTGAATCCGGCGATGCCGCGGTCAAAGCTGGTGACGACAGTCTGCCCGGCCAGTTTTTCAGAGATGGACCCGAAATAGGTGCGGTTGCCCGTATTGATCACGACCGCGCGGGCCGTGCCGCTGACGACGTTGCTGCCCTGGAAGCAGGCATTCGGCAATTCGATAATGCCCTTGTCGGCGAGGTCGCTGGCCGCGGCATTTTTTTCGACCGGCATTGATTCGCCCGTCAAGGCGGATTGGCCCACGAAAAAGTCTTTCGCAGTAATCAGCCGCAAATCCGCCGGGATGATCGCGCCCGCATGGAGCACCACAAGGTCGCCGGGAACGATTTCAGCCATCGGGACCTCGACCTCCTTGCCATCCCGGATCACCACGCAATTCGTCTGAACAAGTTCCTGCAATTTCTCGACTTCACGGCCCGAACGGCGTTCCTGGAAAAAGGCCAGCCCGACGCTCAAGAAAACCATGATGCCCACCACCACCGCCGATGCCATGTCCCCGGTGAGCAGCGACACCACCGCGATGATGAGCAATTGGATGACCAGCGGATTTTTGAACCGCAGCAGGATTTCGACGATGACACCGTGTCGCTCGCCAACTTTGAGTTCGTTCGAGCCGAATTCCGCGCGCATCTCCTCGACCCGTTCCGCGGTGAGGCCCGATGGCCCCGTTGCCAGGCGTTTCTGCACCTCCTCAGGGCTTATCGCGGAGAAATCAACCAACCGCTGCTCATTAGGCGTGATTTTTTTCGCGCCCGCTTTCACTTCCTTCATGATCAGGAAGGGTGAAATTTTTGAGAACAGGGATTTAAGCATACGGCCGCATGGAATGGAAATTGGCGGGACAGCCCGAGGGCTGCCGACACCGGTCTGTCACTTTTAGTTCCATCAAAATCGCAGATTCGTTTTGGGTTTCAACTCTTGGAAACCATGGAGGTCGGCACCCATGCCGGAAGGACATTCGCCGCCAACTCGCCCGAACTTTTACACCGGGGTTGCTTGCGAAGACCAGCATTTTTTACCGTTCGACCGATTCACAAAATCACATGTCGCCGAAGGATAAAATTGGTTCCAAACCCGCCCTCATTCTAACCCGCTTTTTGAGAGGTTCAAATCGCCGCAGACGAATTCAGAAAAAAACCGATTGGATCGAAATAGAGTGGTTTTTACGACGCCCTTCTACAACCATTGCTAATCGTGCCCGCCCGAACGCCACAAAATCGTGCTCAGAATTTGTAGGCAATATTTCCGATGAGTTCGTAGGAGTTGCGAAGGCTGCCGCCTAGAATTGTGTCCGCTGGATTGATTGCGCCGTACGCCCGGCCAGTTCCGTCGGCTTGGTGGTCCCAACGAAATTCGACGCGGCTCAGGACATTTTTCCAAAGGTCGTATTCGGCAGTCAGTGTTTCGCCAAAGACCTTCGATGGCAAACCGTCCAAAGGCGAACCAAACGCGCTGTTATGCTTCGTCTGCCAGAAATACTCTGACCGCGCGTGCAGGCTGAACTTGTCCGTGACCTGATAAGCCACATAAATGCCGGCGGCGTTGGCGCGGGCCGCATGAACTCCGTATTGGTGCTCCGTGTCAACCCATACATAATCGTAAGCCGCTCCAATTTTAAGCGCCTCAATCGGCGTGTTCATGGTGCCGCCGATGTAAATACTGGTTTGGTCCGCATGGGCCGTCCCCTGGGTGACCGGTGAGCGGACATTGAAACCGTTGATGACACCGCCATTGACCGTTGAGCCGGAGAACCAGCCCATTTGCTTGGGAGCCGTGAGAGCAATCGCGCCCATCCAGGTTTTATATTGTTCGGTCTGAAAATTAGGCGCGCCCGTCAGCGAAAATTCCCGCGCGTTGATGGCCGGCCCGAACGTGTTCGCCACGCCAAGGGACCCTGTCGCGTAATCGCAGAACCGATATGTTCCCAAGACCCCGGTGTGCGTGGTCGGCTCGATGGTATAGCCGTATGAGCGGGTGAAGTTCGGATCATTGACCGATTCAAAGGATTCATAACCAATGATGGTGTCCCAAACGCCCACTTTGAAATCAACCCCGTTACCCACCGGGACTCTCAGGTCCACATACGCCTGCTTGATGCCGAAATCGGCTCCGACGCCCGTGGACTGCGTGGCCAGTGTGTTCGCGTCGGGTCCGAACAACATATCGACTTTATAACCTGCACCCCAACCCTCCGGGTCCGGCGTCTTCTCCAAGGTAAGCTTCACCACGTTCAGGTTGAATCCGTCCGCCTTGCTCGCGCCGCCAAAGGCATATCGGGGCGCGTTGGCATCACCGGTGCCAAGGTTCCATTGCGCGGACGTATCCACGTAACCGCTCAAGGTGGTGCTGGAAAGCACGGCGACCGCCGAGCCATTATCGGCCAGGGCAACTGAAGCCATGCTGATGGTTCCCATTGCCACAAGCCCTTTGGTCCATAGGTTCATTTTCATTTTTTTGGTGATTAGTCGAAAAGCCTTTAAACGAATTACCCGCATGCACCCGTCATTGATGCGCGAATCATGCGCAACACTTCCAATTCACGCAAGGATTTTACCGCCGTTCAATCAAACCTCTAAAGCTGCGTTGTCAGCAACGGCGTACCCACTTGCCTGCCCGTCGGGATATCCACGAAGGTCGTCAGCGAATTGTCATCGGCCACCTGGTTTGTGAACAAGTTCGCGTAGTTCATCAAACGGTTGCTGGTGCTGTAAATGTAGAGCGAGCTGTTAATGCCTTGCAGCGATGGCAGACGCAACATATCCACCGGCGGAATCAGGGTGGTGCCTGGGCCAAGGAGATTGGAGAGAATACCGGGATCCAAATGTGAACCCACCACGTTCGAAACCGCTATCGGCAATCCGTTCGTGCCAAGCAACGTGCCGAACGCAACAGCCTCGATGCCGCCCACCGTGATGACATCCACCGGAATCGAGCCGCTCGCTTCAACGCCGGCGATATCTTCCTGCGGCAACACGACCCCCGGCTGGCTGCGCGCATCAAGCCCGAAGAACGCCAGCGAAGGAGCGTTGATGAAGTTCAGGATGTTCCCTTCGACCGTGATGTTGCGCAAGCCGGCATTGCCCGAAGCATCCAGCAAGCAAAGGTTGAATTTCGCCGTCGCGCTATAGGTCACCAATGCGAGGTCGAAACGAACCACCCCTGGATTCGTCACCCGGATGGCCAGTTGCGGACTGTTTCCAACCGACCCAGCGTAAAGAAACTTGAATGTCACCGAGGATGGCATGGTGCTGCCATATACTGGCGACGCCTGGATTTCCCGCTGCACACCGCCTTGAGTCACGTTGAGTAACACATTGCCAGAGCCGTTGTTCACGCCAATGGTGCCAATGGTGTTGGCGATGATGTCACCCGGCGAATTGCCGCCGATGGTCAAGGTTCCCAACGCACCGACATTTAAGGTGCCATTGAAATTGCGACCGATGGTCACCTTCTGCAATCCGCCAGTGTCCGTAAGCGTCCCATTGAAATCGCGGCCGACAGTCAATGTGCCGTTCTGGAAATTATACAGGTTCAGCGTGCCATTAAAGTCCTGCGCGAAATGCACAGTAGCCGTATTCACTCCACCGCTACCATCAACAGTTGTCGCTGTCGCCGAATTGATATCATTGATGGTGAAGTTGTCGTTGTATCCGCCCAATGTGATGTTCAGCAGAGCCATGCGCGTATAAGTGATTCCGGAAGCGCCCATGCCCAGGCCGGTAAGTTGCGTCGGGGTCAATGTGCCGCTTTGGCCCGAAGCCGCACCACTATTGTCAATGTAGAGATTATCGGCGCCTGAGCCGTTTATGATCAGGGGACCCTGGATCCCAGAAAGAACGGTACCGTTTGCCCCATCGTACCCAACGATATAATCAACCCCCCCACCCAAAGTTGTTACTGTCGTGGTTGTACCAGCGTTGGTGGAAGTGATATCAACTGAGTTGCCCACCCCTGGACCGCTTACAAAAAGATTCAGCGCGGACAGGCCTGTGTAGTCGATTCCGTCCAGACCACCTAGTCCAGTCAAATTAACCCTCGAACTACTTAACGTCACTGGCGATGCCCCCGCATACACGTTCATTATGTCCGAACCGTTGCCGTTCACGTTCAATAGCGCATAAATCGCATTAAACGATACATCCACGGTATTGACACCTGGGCCTGTGTTGATTGTGGTGGGAGTATTGATTCCCTGCACATCGAACGTATCATTGCCGCCCGTGCCATCCACAATCACAGCGGTCATGCCATTATACGTAACCGTGTCCGCGCTGGTGATGCCGACGGTCGAGTTCGTGATTGCAATTGTTTCACTGGCGGAGCTGCCGTAAACCGTGAGCACGTCCTTGATTCCGCCGCCTTGCACAGACGCTGGCGCAGTGATTCCAAGGGAGATGTTGAACGCGTCAATGCCGGTTCCCGCGTAAATCGCGATGATGCAACTGCTGTT
>DASRBR010000325.1:0-7781 GCA_035653495.1 Verrucomicrobiia bacterium | reverse complement strand
AGGACGGCGTTCTCTACGGAGCCGGCGGCTATGAAGCCAACGGATACAATCAGCATCACGGATGGATATTGTGGACGCTGGTCGAACATTACCGTTTCACTCGCGATGAAGCTTGGTTGCGGCGTGTCGCGCCCAACATCGTTGCCGCCGCGAACTGGGTCATCCGCGAAACCGCGCGAACCGCAAACCGCGATGATCTTGCCCGAGGGCTTCTGCCGCCGGGCGAACTTGAAGATATTGGCGATTGGTGGACATGGCTGTCCACGAGCTGTTACACGTGGCGCGGTTTGGACAGCGCGGCGTGGGCTCTTGAACAGATTCACCATCCGGATGCTCCACGCATCCGCGCCGCGGCGGAGACGTATCACAAAAACCTGGTGGACCACTTTCTGGCCGCCTCCGCGCGTTCGCCGGTCGTTCGTCTGCGCGACGGCACCGCAGTCCCGCAAATCCCTTCGTATGTGCAACGACGTGGCCGAAGCTTCGGCTGGATCTGTCAAACACTCGAAGGAGCCATCCATTTGATCATCACCAAGGCCATCGACCCAAAATCCGTCCAAGCGCAACGGATCCTCAAGGATTACGAAGACAATCTTTTCCTTTCCAATCAGTATGGTTACACGTTGGATCAATTTGACAAATACTGGTTCGGTCGCGGGGGCATGTCCATGCAGGCTTGCTTGCTTCTGGATGTTGAAGCGTATCTGTATCGCGATGATGTTAAACAGGCCTTGCGCGCCATGTTCAACGCCATCGCTCTTAACAATTTCCCCGATGTGCATATTAACACCGAGCATTCTCTTCCGGAAATGGGTGACTGTCGGGGAGACATATACAAGACTTCCGATGAGGCCAATGCCTGTGGTTGGCTCAGATACCTTTTCGTCCGCGAGGAGGGTGACACTCTTTTAATCGGACAAGCCGTTCCACGCGACTGGTTGAAACCCGGCCAAAGGTGCGGAATCGAAAATGCGGCCACTTACTTCGGAAACACTTCAATCCTATATAGTGGCGGGCCGGGAAAGATCACCGCAACGCTGAAAGGTCCCACACGCAATACGCCGGGTAAAATCCTCGTCCGTTTCCGCACACCGGGTAGTCGGCCACTCGCCAGCGTGAAAGTGAACGGTCGAGCGTGGAAAGACTTTCATGAGGATTGGGTGACTCTGCCCGGCAATGTCGGTTCCACGACCATTGCCGCCAAGTATTAAGGTCCGTCGATGGAATTACTGGAGCGGCACGCTGGCGCGGGTTTCAACCCACAAACCGTCTGCCGTGCCCGCTCCGGACGAGTCGGAACTAAATGCAGGCCAGGAGGGGTGATTGGCATACGTCACAGGTAAAATGGTGCACGTGCTGCTGCTAAATTTGTGGATTTCTGAATGCCCATCCGCAAAGGCGAATCCGCACGCGCCGTTATGATAGGTGGCCGGCAAATCATTCCACGCTGGAGAGGTCGGATGTGGATCGGTTTGTAAAAAACCATCGTTGATGCTGTCTGGGTGTTCATCCATCATCACAAAGAGCGCCGACGGATTGGACATATCACTCGATTTTAGGAACTGGGTGTAGTCTGAGAATGTTCCATTGGCACTACCTGAGCCGCCCATTTCGGGTGGGACGTTGGGACCGAAGAACATGTTCATCGAGTATGAGCGCGGACGGGCCCCGATGCCCGCTGCCTTTTGGGCCTGGCTCAAATAATGGTCAGCCGGGCATTTGTAAATGTTGAGGTTCCCTGCGTATTTGTAAAAAGGCGCCATCTCGATGCCGACGGTGTTAGTCACCCAGTTGCCCAGATTGTCCTTGGGTTGCCAGGTCATAAAGTCATTCACCCAACTGCGGTAAGTTTGTCTTTGTTCCTCACTGGCAACGATAAGCCCGCCGTAGTTATTCACAAGCTGGTCATTGGAATCCGTATAATACTGGTTCCAGGCAAACATCAGTTGCCGGGAATTGTTCATACACATGGTCGCCTGTGCTTTAATTTTTGCCTTGCTCAGCGCGGGCAATAACAGGCTGGCAAGAATCGCAATAATGGCGATCACCACTAGCAGTTCAATAAGCGTGAATGCCTCGCGTTCGGCAGGATAACGAAGTTTTTTCCGTCCCTTTTGCATGTTAAAATGACCGGATGATGAATTATTGCTTCAGGCGGTAAAACTGCCGGGACCCTGTAATGGCATTGGTCACGAAATACAGGCCATTAGTCACATAAGGCACCGAGTAATTGGTTTGCCAAACCGCCCCCGCGTTTAAATTCGAGGTGGATTCCAAATAGAAACCGGAGGCATTGGTGGACCACGACAAAACAACATTGGAGCCTGCCTGCTGGATGTTCAACTGCGGCCCTGCGATGATCATGCTGCTGATTTCTAAATTATCTGCGGTATCGGACAGTCCGGTTGAAGTGCCCCAGTACAACCGGAAATTGACCCAGTTGATCGGCAGGTTGGTTGCTAGCGTTCCCGTCTGTGCGTAAGCATTTGTGGGATCGCTGAACGGGGTCAACGTAAGTGAATAGGTGTTTGTCGAAGTCAACGTAAGATCGTACTTCATGCCCGACGCACCCGTAGTTGCAAGATCGAGGCCCGTATAAGTGTCACCGTCATAATCCATGACATCCCAAGCAGTTTTGCGATAAGCGAACAACTGTGTCCGGATTGCAGCCGTATTAACTCCGCCCGGATTGTTGTTGGTGCCGTTGTAAACACAGATGTCCCATCCCCGATAAAAATGGTACCCCAAAGGATTTTGGATGACCACTTCAAGCGTTTGGCCGGGCTGCAATCCGCCGGGTTGAGTAATCGCCCTGCCGACATCAGCAATACCGGAGTGATTATCATAAGTTGCAAGAGTCCACGCGGTTCCCAATGCCGATGAACTGCTCATCCCTTGATATTGACCTGGCGGCGTGGGGTTTGTGCCATCAAAGCTCCACGGCCCGAAACCATACCCGCCATTTTGTCCTGCTGACCAGCCAGACGCGTAAGTCGGATTGGTGGCATAATCGGCGGCAACCAAACCTTGGGCGGAACAGTTGCCACTCAACATGGTTGAGGCGCCGGCAACCGCACATGCTGCGGCAACCCCGCCATTGAGTAAAAAGTGACTTTTCATGAGTGGTGTATGATGGACTTATTGCAAAACGCTTTCAGGTGGCTGTTCATGTTGTAAAAACTAACAAAGGCTGATTAACCGCGCTATTGCTCAATTGGACTATACCCTGGCGGCCTTCGGCCAGGGCGAATGGAGACCAAAAGTGCGTCGGGCAGCAGGAAATTCATACGGTTAGTCACCCTCCTCACCGCTCAATCTTGCGGTCACAGAGCTTGAAGATTTCAAATACTTCCTCACGGCCTCCGTTCGGCCGCGCACGTGGAGTTTTTCGTAGATATGGCGAAGATGGGCCCTGACGGTGTCATAGCTGATTTTCACGCGATGGGCAATCTCCTTGTTGCTAAGGCCTTCAGCAAGCAGGACGAGAATCTCGGACTCGCGCTGAGTAAGTCCGTCACCAGACACAAGACTGGCCGGTTTTTTTTGAAACGCTTCCACCAACATGCGGGCAATTTCACTGGTCATCGGCGCGCCTCCGGAGCGCACCTCGCTTATCGCCTTGAGAAGTTCCTCCGGGCTGGAACGCTTCAACAGATAACCACAGGCGCCGGCTTGCAAGGCTTGAAATATTAATTCGTGATTGCGATAGACCGTCACGATGATGACTTGAACTCCGGGAAGCTTTTCCTTCAGTTGCGCGGTGCAGGCGATTCCAGATTCTCCGGGCAGGTGGATGTCCATGAGCACGACATCGGGATTGAGTTGCGGAATTTCAGCCAGCGCTTCCTCGGCGGTCGCGCACGAGAATACACAGCGAAATCCTGGCGCGGCATTGATCCACTGGCAGAATGTGTTCCGCATCACGGCGTTGTCTTCAACGATGGCGACGGTGTTCATGGCTGGTTATCAGGGGTGGTCAGGGGCAATTGCAGCGAGACGGTTGTCCCCGAGCCGGGAGCGGAATCGAGTTCACAGCGGCCATTCAGATGCTCGAGGCGGTTGCGGAGATTCGAAAGGCCATGGCCGTTTGGACGCCCGAATGTGTCAAAGCCGTTTCCATTATCGGTGATCAAAATCCATAATTGATTTTCATTCACGCGAACATGAAAGCAGACCTCGCTGGCGCAGCCGTGCCGCACAGCGTTGTTGAGCGCCTCCTTCACCGCCAGGAAAAGATGGTGGCGCACCTCGCCGGAAATCACCTGGTCGGGAAACGTGTTTGGGATGTGCACGCGGCAGACCACATTCAATCCCGCAAGATATTCCTCCACATAACTGGCCAGATAACGGGCCACCGAAGCCAGCGTGTCGCGCTCCGGGTCCACAGCCCACACGATTTCATCAAGGGCATAGACCAACGTGCGCGATTTTCCCGCGATCACATCCATGCGTTTGATGGTTTCGCCCACCGGCGGCTTTGGACCGGGGCCCGTCGTGGCCAGCATGGTGATCTCAGTCAAGCTGCTGCCCAAATCGTCGTGGAGATCGCGCGCGATGCGGGCGCGTTCCTGTGCGAGGGCGCGCTGGTGTTCGGCCTTTTCGCGATCTTGTATCTCCTTTCTGAGCTGGGCTGTCCTCTGTTGGACCTTGTGATGCAAAAGACGGATCCAAAACAGGGCAAACCCCAGCACCCCTGCCAACGCGCCTACCAAAACCAATAATCGCTGCAAAGTCCAAAAGGACGGACGTTTCAATACTTGAATGTCGGATGGTGAATTCAACAACAACTCGAAATTGGCGACATCCATTCCGGTGGTCCGGTTCCCGCCACTGCCCGCATAAATGCCGGTCAATTGCAGCCGCGCTCCCAAGGGTAAATCGATTTGTTTCGAGTGGCGCGCTCGTGTTGAATCCGCAAACGATGAGGTTGCCGCATCGCCGCCAAGGTGGGCAACGAACCGTTGCAGTCCGGTCTGCAATTCCAGAGTTTGCCCATCCCGGCTCAGGTTCAGCAATACCGCCTGGACGCTCACGCGCACCGCGTCATATTCCGGACGAAACAGATTTTTTTCATCCAAGGGACGCGCATCGGGCAATGCAGCCACGCCAACCTTTCGCGCCAGCGCCTCCTGTAGAACGGGCGAAGGTCCCGTCAAGTTGAGAAACCCAACCACGTCCACAAGATCGCCGACCCGCAGGTTTGCGCCTTGTTTCGGGATGAATCTGAAGCCGTCAGCACCCTCCATCGCATAATACTCTCCGTTGCGTTCGTGGACGATTTGGCCCGAAACCTTTACCCGTCGAAGCGCGCTGGCGTGAGGATCAAATTGAAGCAAAGCCCAAACGCGTTTTGGCGTGACCGCAAATGGATCTGCGGGCGGTGCTTCGACCACCGTGACCTGGGGAACAAACATGCGGATTTCACTTACGTTGACCTGGTGGGAAATCGGGTCCCACGATGCGAACAGGCAACCGCGCAATCGCACCAGCGCGCCTTCGTAGAGTTTCAACGCAACTCCGTTGATGCCCAACACCTGAACGTCAATCTTGCCGCCGTGCGTCAGCAAGGTGACGCCTTTGGTGCTCACCGCGGTGACGACGCCCTCAATCTCGACAAATTGAGTGTCGAGACTGCCGTTGATCAACTGGTCCCAGTAAGGATGGGCCGGTGTGGGCAATTCCCTCGTGCCCAGACGGGCAATTCGAGACGCACGAATCAGCGGGGCGAACTTGCCAGGATCCGTCGTGCCTTCAACCTCCAGCAATTCGCCGACACGCAGCGGGTCGTCCAGCCCGAGATTCCAATAATCGATGTAAATTCCGCTCGTGTTGTCTTGCACCACGGCGGCCTGGAATGTGGGCAATACGCATGTCACGACACCATGAATCAGCACATGCTGGCCGCTTGCGGCTTCCTGTCGCGTCAGCCAATGAACCTCTTCTGCATTCGTGAGCAGGCGGCTCTGAGGAGTTCGGGCAATGACGGACTGGTTCGTGTTTCCCGGCTCTTTTGTTTCGGCTCCGTAAAGGACGGTTCGAAAGAAAAAAACTGCACAAACAATCGCGAACAAGTGACGATGGAACACGCTGCGTGTCATGCAAACTTCCGGGTTCTATTCAACAACTATCACAATCGACGGTGACTGAAAAGGCAATTCAACGAATCCCATCTGGCAAATGGCTTTCTCCGTTGCGCAAGACAAACCGGCCTTTCCATTCCACACGATTAGCGCGGCAGTGGGAGAAAAATGTGGAAGCGATTTCAATGCAGTCGCCTTGCTTAAATTGCCCTTGGCCAAACAATTTCGCGGGCAATTCCACAGCAGCGATGGTTCGTGTGTTCAGATACGCACCGGAAAGATAGACGATGCGGGCCGCAGGTTCGTCGCAAACCGGGGTGGTGCCGGGACTTAGCCGGATATGTATTGGCTTGTTGGTTCCACCCGCGAAAATTATCCATTCGGCACGGTCCGCCTCCGGAATGATTTTGTCGCGATAGTAATTGGCTTCCGCAATGTCCTGCGCATACAGCCCCACATAGACTGCCTGCATGCTCCAGCATAGATACAGGTCGGCCAACGGAAGTTCTGAAATCGGCTTCACAAATCCGCGCTCACGGTCCCAAGCCTTTAACGCCAGCCCAGGCGTAAATTCGGCCAATGGATTGGTTGGCGCAGCCGGGACGCCGAGCGATGCGTCTGGGCGCGCGGAATGCGGCTGACGTTTGATTGCTGCAAGATCAAGTTTTCGCGCCGCAGAAGTGATCAATTCGTACGGATGATCATTGATGTCCACCAACCCGAAGTTGTAATCCTCACCGTCGAATCGTCCATGCGCCGGCTCGTCAAAGTATTGAAACCAGTCCGCGCCGACGATGTATGGCATCCGGGCCAAAGCCTCCAGCGTGTTCCGGAAACCGGAGGCGCGCTCTTTCTGCGTCGTTACCGTCGGATAATCACTTTTGGCGTTCTTGTTTCCGCTCCGGTTTTGGTTTGCCGCCATGTAGAACTCGCCAACCATGATCGGCCTGCCGGTCAGCGCATGGAGTGTATCGAAATAAAAGCGCGGGAACGTGCCGTCATCCCAAGCCGCGTTCAGGTTGCTGGAAGACACGTCAACATATGCTCCGGACGCCCGCGCCACTTCCGGATAATAAAATGACTGATAACG
Source organism: Verrucomicrobiia bacterium (assembly GCA_035653495.1). GTDB lineage: Bacteria > Verrucomicrobiota > Verrucomicrobiia > Limisphaerales > Pedosphaeraceae > DATAUW01. The sequence continues at coordinate 611 of DASRBR010000325.1, read as the reverse complement.
ATCACCCAAAATCAAGCCGCGCGGATCGTAAGTGCGGATGATTTCGCGCACGAGTGAGTAGTAGCGTTCAGCCATCAGCCCTAGAAACCGCCGGTAAGCGCGAATGCCCTGGCTGCCTGGCCGCAAATAGAGCGTTCCGGCGTGATCGAGTTCTTCAAAACTCCCGGCGCCCTCGCTCTCGAAATCTTTGCTCAAGGACTGCCAATCATCGTGATACATTTCGCGAAGCATCTGCATCAGTCGCCGCCGCTGACCGCTCGTGGGCGGTTGCTGGAGGGTCATGTTGAAAAGTGTCGCGTTCCACCAGCCCATTTCATTATCGGTGTAGTACCCAAGCAGGCGCGGATCGTCACGCAGCGGCAGAATCTGGTCACGCGCGATTCGATGCATCCGCGCGATGATGTTGGTGTCCCACATATCCCACCACGGCGCACCGGCTGTCATCCCCACGGCCAGGACCGGGATGAAATTGACGTCGGCGCCACCGTGTTGTCGCAAAGCTGGAAAGTCGCTCCAACCGCCAATCGTTACAAATTTCCAGGAGCGGAGCCTTTTCAGTGTCGCGTCAGCCCAACTATCCGAGTTCTTATAATACCGGAAAGCCGCGTAAG
>DASRBR010000324.1:0-3015 GCA_035653495.1 Verrucomicrobiia bacterium | reverse complement strand
CGGCCTGTTTGTTTCCAGAATTTTCCCGATGCCGCAGTGCCGGTCGAGTTGCGCCGGCAAAACGTCCGAAAAATCTGGCGGTTGGTGGATGGACATTTCACGAAGGACGATTTTTGATTGGGTGAAGATGGAACCGAAAATTTCCATGGACGCATTCGAGATATTCGCGACAGGTGTTGACCACCCCGAATGCATCGCGTTCGACCGCCATGGCGATCTCTGGGCGGGCGGCGAAATCGGGCAAATCTATTGCATTTCACCGAATGGAAAAGTCCAGCTTGTCACCACCATGGGCGGTTTTTGCGCGGGACTTGCGTTTTCGCCGGCGGACGAATTGTTCGTCTGTAATTCGGAGCACGGCATTGTGCGGGTGACGCCGGAAGGTTCGTTCACGAATTTCGCCACCCACGCCGGCACGCACAAGCTCGTCTGTCCTAATTATGGGCTGTTCGATTCGGCCGGCAATTTTTACGTCACCGATTCCGGCCAGTTCCGCAAACGCAACGGTTGCCTCACCCGCTTCACGGCGGACGGCAATGGCGAAGCGCTCACCGGGCCTCTTGGTTACGCGAATGGCCTGGCGCTTTCTGCGGATGAAAAATATTTGTTCATGGTGGAGAGCGACACGAATGCCGTTTTGCGCTTTGAAATTCGCAAAGACGGTTCCGTGGGTCCGTATTCCATTTACGCGACAGAGTGCGGACGTTTTCCCGATGGCCTGACGCTGGACTCGGACGGCAATCTTTATGTCTGCTGCTACGCGTCGGATGAAATCTGGCGCATTTCGCCGTCTGGAAAAAAGGAATTGTTCGCCTGGGATCCTTGGGCAATCCGGCTGGGAAGCCCGACCAACATGGCTTTCGGCGGAAAAGATTTCGACGAACTTTATTTTGCCAATCTTGCGCGCACCACCATTACGCGCGTCAAAACCGGCTGCAAAGGCCAGCCATTGGCCAATCAGAAGGCTGCATCTCGTGAACAGGCTCAGAAATAAAATCGCCATCGTCACCGGCGGCGCTCATGGTATCGGGCAAGCCATTGCAATTGCGTTCGCGCAGGAAGGGGCGACGGTGTTCATCGCCGACCTCGATGCCAAGGCGGGCCGCGAAGCCGCGGCAAAGATCTGTGAGGAAGGCGGCAATGCAGTTTTTGTCCAGTGCGATGTTTCAAAAATTTCCGAAGTCAGGCAGGTGGTGAAACGGGCGGCGAAGAATGGGCGAATCGATATTTTGTGCAACAACGCGGCTTACATCGCCAAAACATGGCATGCGGCTGGGGATGCGCCGGGACCCGAATGGAAAAAATGTTTCGACGTGTCGCTGCTTGGAACGCAACATTTCACGCAGGCAGTCCTTCCAATAATGCTCAAGGCTGGCGCTGGTTCCATCATCAACATCGCCTCCGTGCAAGGTCTCGTTGCCGGGCGCAATTCCGCCGCCTATACGACGGTCAAGCACGGCTTGATTGGATTCACGCGAAGTGTTGCCTGCGATTACGGCGCTCGCAACGTGCGTTGCAACGCGATTTGCCCCGGCGCCATCAAGACACGCATCTCGCCGGCGGATGGGTCGGAATTATACCAGCGGCAGATCAGCAAAACGTTTCTTGGTCGCGTTGGCGAACCGCGCGAAGTGGCGGCGGCGGCGGTATTCCTCGCCTCCGACGAATCCTCGTACATCACTGGCGCAGTGCTCGCCGTAGATGGCGGATGGACGGCAATGTGATGAAAGAAAACTCGTGGAAAGTCGGCGCAGCCTCAGCGGTCATCACGCCCACGGAGCCGATGTGGCTCGCAGGATGGGCGGCGCGGCGCGAGCCGGCCAATGGCAAGGCTGGCGAGCTTTTTTGCAAAGCCGTTGCATTGGAGGATGCTCATGGCACGCGGATGGTGTTGATCACGATGGATTTGGTCGGTATTCCACCCGATTTTGCCGATGCGATCGCCTCGCGCGTCCAGCAAAAATGGAACCTGTCCCGCGAACAAGTACTGTTCAATTCATCGCACACCCACAACGGGCCTGAAATCCGGCCTGACAAAGTCCCATTTTTTGAAATCCCGCCGGAACATGCTGCAAAAATTGCGCCGTATCGCTCGTGCTTGCAGGAACAGGTCTTCAGCGCCATCAGCGCCGCTTTGGAAAATCTGCAGCCGACGAAATTGAATGTGATGCAAACAACAGCCGGTTTTGCGCGCAATCGCCGCGACGCGAACGGATTTTCTGATCATGACGTTCCGATTCTGGAAGTTACCGGCAGCAATGGTAAATCAATGGCGATTTTGTTCGGCTACTCCTGTCACAATCTCACACTGCCATATTCAGTCTGCCAGTATCACGGCGATTACGCGGGCGTGGCACAACAGGAATTGGAATCGCATCTCCCCGGCTGCATCGCGATGTTCTTCGCCGGCGCGGGCGCGGACCAGGACCCTTTTCCTCGGGGAACGATGGAACTTGCGTTGCAACATGGGCGAACTCTGGCCAACAGCATCCGCAAGGCCTTGGATGGCACGAAACGTCCCGTTACCGGTCCGTTGCGTGTGGCATCTGAAACAGCATCGTTGCCATTTGTGCCGTTGCCTTCGCCTGAAATTCTGGCGCGCGACGCCGCTTCGGATGATCCGCCGCGCCGAAGAAAGGCGGAATTTATTTTATCCGCAGTGAAGGAAAAACGTCCCTTGCCCGCCGAATATCCCTGCCCGGTCCAAGTGCTCCGTTTCGGCAATGAACTGTTGTTGATCGCGCTTGGCGGTGAGCCGGTGGCGGAATACGCCAAAATCTTGAAGACGGAATTTGCCGGCCCGGTTGTTTGGGTCGCGGGATATTCCAACGACATGTTCGGTTACCTGCCCACGCGCCGTGCGCTGGCCGAAAGCAGCTACGAGGCAGTGCGCGCGTGGTATTGGAGCGCGCTGCCGGGGCCTTTTGCCGAAACCGCTTCGGAAAAACTTTTGCAAATCGTCCGCTGCCTTGTGAAACGAGTGAAGGATTGAATCAATCATGAAACCAAAACGCC
>DASRBR010000323.1:0-6327 GCA_035653495.1 Verrucomicrobiia bacterium | reverse complement strand
GGTTCAAGAATTTGACGGCGTCTCCCTGGGCAAGGACGACATCCGGACTGCGCTGCAGCGCATCGAAATAATGGTGCGAAAAGCCCTCGCCCTCTTCCGAAGCGACGAGCAATGCGCCGGTCCGCTTGAACAATGCTTCGGCATCGGCATCACTTGCCGGTTCCTTGGCATCCAACGTTTCGTCCATTGCAACGATGAGTTGGGAGAGCGGATGCAGCCACGCGAACCATGGGTCGCTCGTGAGCAGTTGCAGGAAATGATTGGGCGATTTGATCTGGCCGATGGTGGCCTCGTAACCGATGCGCTCGGAATCCACGAGCGTCTTGTGCAGGTGCAAGAGCGCGTCCCTCAAGTCATGCAGTTTTTGGCGGTTCGCGTCAGTCATTTCACCAAAACGTCGCCTGTTCTTTCGCCCGAGTCAATGTCGGCGCGACGCAAGCTGTGCGCATCCTTTCCGTCTCTCCATGAATCCGAAGCTGGTGCGGACATGGCTCTGCGATGTCCGCGGACTGCGCTGCAGCGGCGTGCCGTTCGTACCCAGTTCAATGCACGAATTTTCGGGAGAAACCGACAAATGCGACGCGTTGAAACATTTGGCGAAGATCAGCGGTTAAAGTTGGGCCTTCTTTCTGGCCAGCTCAATCGTCTCATTTATATAATTTGAGCGGGCAGAGCGAGTTTTGAGACTCGCTCTGCCCTTGCAGTGTCATTCGTTGAGGAACAGCTTCCACTCGGCGACACTGTGCGTGTTGCGAATGAGGGCCGTTGCCGGCAATTCCTTCGGCGCGCGCGGGATGCTGAGCAGCTTCAGGCCGGCTTCGTGGGGCAGACGGTTGCCCTTGCGGGCGTTCACGTCCTTGCTCGACCAAACCAGGTTGTCCCAACTGTCCTTGCCGCCGCGCGAACGGGGCAGGACGTGGTCCAGGCTGCCTTCGTCCGGCTTGAGCAACTTTCCCGTATACTGACAGCGGTTGCCGTCGCGTTCGCGGATGCTCTTCGCGCACAGCTTTGGGCGCTTCTTTGGCACCCTGGCGAAGTTCACCGCCACAATGACCGTCGGCACGCGAATCTGGCCGCGCACCGTGTGAACAGCGTTGTCCTGCGCACGAATCGGCAGCGTGAGCCATTCATCCCACGTGACGGGACGCAGGGCTTCCGCGCAGGCGCCATTGGCCAGTTCAATGTCCAGGCCGGTCGCCACATTAGAGGCCATCATGCAAAAAGCTTCCTGCGGCGTTCGGATATTGATCGCCTGCCAGTTGCGGTTCAGCACCAGCACAATCGACTTGTTCAATATGTCGTTCATAGTTGCATTGGAGCAATGGGGCAATGGAGTAATGCAAAAACCAATACTCCACTACTCCATAACTCCATGTTTGTTCCCGGTGTTTGTCTTTATTGAAATGAGATTGGCTGCCGCTGTTGGTAATGCTCCAACTCTTCCGGTTTCAGAGATCGGTGTGCCGACTTTCACACTCAGCGGCAAAATTGGTAGCCCGTGTTGGTAACTCTCCAACGTCCGCAGTTTGTAAGACTGCCGCTCTGATTTTGAGCTAACGGGCTCTGAATTGTAAAGTGGCTGCCAGGGCCGGATTTGCACCAGCACAAGCGCCTTCAAAGGGCGCTGTCCTACGAATTAGACGACCCGGCAAAATGGTGGCCCGCCAGGGTAACGCGCCCTGTTCTACGGATTAAAAGTCCGTTGCATCACTTTAATGCTTGCAGGCCCTTTGAACGTGGAGACGAATAGATTGGCGTCCCTGACCGGCTTCGCTCCGGTGATCTCCTGCTTGAAAGACAGGCGTGTTGGCTCGACTACACCACAGGGACTAATTGGTACGCGCGTCCGGTAACGCTCCGGAACCAGGCACTCATCCAGTGCGACTTCGCTTATAAGGCGAACTGCTCTCTTTGAGCTACGCGCGTAGAAAATGGCGGAATGCCGTGGACTTGCGCCACTTGCCCGAAGGCACGCACTCGTTAGCACCGAGGCCCCGATCGCTTGTCCGGTTGACATTCCTATTGGTGCCGCGTGAGGGATTTCCACCCTCAACCTTTCCGTTTTGAGCGGAACGCCTCTGGTAGTTGGGCTAACGCGGCCGATCAATCTCTTAAAATCCGAAATCCCAAATCGAAAATCGCAAATAAAGTAGTGCCCACGGCCGGATTTGCACCGGCACTTTGCGCGTTTTAAGTGCGCTGTCTCTGCATTGGACTACGTGGGCGGCTGGCAATCGCTCGATTCCAAGCGAAGGATGGTGCCGCGTGAGGGATTTCCACCCCCAACCTCTCCGTTCTAAGCGGAGCGCCTCTGGTAGTTGGGCTAACGCGGCTTAGCATACGATTAGCATTTTTCGATTTAGCACCTGAGCTGCTACGAATGTGGGCTGCCGTTTCGTCGGATTCGTAAATCGTAAATCCAAAATCGCAAATCAAAAAAATGGCACTCCCGGCAGGACTCCCACCTGCAACCGCGACGTTCGAAGCGTCGCACTCTGGTAATTGAGCTACGGGAGCTTTGAAAATGGTACCGCGACACGAAGGCGGAGTTGAACCGCCGCGGCCAGGTCTGTGAAATCCTGACTGGCACCGGTATTCGCGTCGCGGAAATTGGTCAGAACGGCGGATAACGCTCCCGCTTGCTCTTGCTCCCGAAGCAAGCGCCTCACTTTTAGGCTACGCTCTGAAATCCTCAGTGTACTGAAATCCGCGGAACTGATGGAGGAAATGGAACCGGACCGGCAGAAAATTCCGCATTCCGCACTCGGCACATTTTGACACAGTTCTCAAACTGGGGACTGGATAGTCCCCAGAACCCGCACACTCGAAAGTGTGCGCTACGTCGTGGCGCAGGCTTTCCAGCCTGCGGGTTCAGGCGACTTTCCAGTCGCCTGTTCATTGCTGACCATATTTCCTCTTTAAGAACAGTGTCGAGATGCGCGGCCTTCGCATTCCGCACTTAAATTGTTGCTGGCGTGATAAACAAATTGGTCCTAGATTCCACCGGTTCAGAAAAACGCAACCAGGAGTTTTTATGCCCACGATGAACATGCCACAAACGGACAACGCGGCTCTGGCCGAAAAGGCGGCGAATCTTTTTCTCCAAGCCTTTGGAAATCATCCGGGCTTCCGGCTCGCGCACGCGAAAGGAATCATATGCGAAGGCACTTTTGAAGCCACGCCGGCCGCGAAGGAATTAAGTCGCGCCTCTCACTTTAGCGGCAAGCCCGTGCCTGTGGTTGTGCGTTTTTCCGACGCCACCGGGGTGCCCATGATCCCGGATGGTGATCCGAATTCCAATCCCAAGGGCATCGCCATCCGCTTCAAGCTGCCGGGTGAGGGCATCGCGGACATTGTCGGCAACGGCCAGAACGGATTCCCAGCCGGAACACCGGCTGAGTTCGTTGATTTTTTTGGCAGTTTTCTCGCCACTCGCCCGGACAGTCCGAAACCCACTCCGTTCGAGCAATTCCTCGCCACGCATCCGAACACAAAGCGATTTCTTTCCACGCCCAATCCCCAGCCGGCCAGTTTCGCCACTTACTCGTATTTCGGAAACAATTGCTTCATCTTCGTGAACGCACGCGGGCAGCGCCAGGCGACCCGTTACCAAATCGTCCCAGTGGCGGGAGAACAGCATCTCGATCCCGCTGTGGCAGCGACCAAGTCGCCAGACTTTCTTTTTGAAGAACTTCGGAATCGAATTGCCAAGGCACCCGTCGAGTTTCGTCTCCAGGTCCAACTTGCCAATCCAACCGATCCGACCTCCGATGCCACTCTCGTCTGGCCGGACGCTCGCAAAAAAGTCGTCCTCGGGACGATTCGGTTGACTTCCGTCGATCCCAACAGCGCGGAAACGGAAAGAAAATTGATTTTCGACCCGACGCACCTGACCGACGGGATTGAATTATCCGACGACCCGTTGCCGGCATTTCGCGCGCAGGTGTATTCCATTTCCTACGCTCGCCGGCAAAGCGCGAAATAACGTGCGTGGAAGCCGCCCTCAATCGGAAACCAAAAGTAAAAATAAAATGGTGCTCCGACAGGGACTTGCACCCTGACATTTCCGCTTAAGAGGCGGATACTCTGCTGCTCGAGTTCCCGGAGCGAAGATTGGAATCCCGTGCGGGAGTTGCACCCACCTGAACGGTTTTGCAGACCGCTGCCTGGGCTGCTCGGCCAACGGGATTTGAAATCAAGTGCAGGCGGAAGCTTTCGCTTCCGCCTGCGATTGTGACTCATTTATTTTCTTCTGATTCAGGTGAATGCTGCGGCTTGTTCGCGTCTTTTCGATAAAGCAGTCGCCAGGAAGTTGTCCACGCGCTCGTTTTCCACGAGGCCGAATTCGCGCAGAACGGAAACGCTGATGATTCGTCCGGCAAACTCTTTTGCGGGCAGGAATTCATCGATCACCTGAAGCATCCGCTCGTAATCCGCGTCTTCCGGATCAACGTCGGAGTATGAATCCTTGTATTTGGGCTCCGCTTCGCCCAGCCCGGCATAGACTTCCACCGGATCTTCATCGGCCAGCGGATTGCGCTTGAAAAACACCCGCGCATCATCCCGGATGACACGTTTGTCTCCCAAAAGCCAAACGAGCACGGAACCGCCTTGCAGGCTGGAACGCGCGATGGTCACAAGTTCCGTCTTCGGCGAACGGTTCAACAGTATCGAACGGATGAATAATGCCGTGTCCGCCGGGATTTCCCCTTCGCCCATCATCTCCAGGCGCAGGACTTTAGGTTTTCGCGCCAGCGTCTTCTCCAATTTCAAGGCCCGCGCAACGTAATATCCGCTTCCATAGTTCGGGAGAAAAAGCTGAAACTTGCAAACGCGTCTTTTGTATTTTGTTTTCATAAAATTACCTTTTGTAAAATTTTTTTCTCCTGAACGGTAAAAGTGCGGGCGGAAGCTTTCGCCTCCGTGGCGTCGTGGAACGCTCCATCGCCTCGGACGAATCAGTGCTCGCCCTCAGTGTTTTCCTTTGCATCAGCCGCCGGCGGCTTGCCGTTTTTCAACGGGACGAAACCGCCGGGCATGCCGACGACGAGCGTGTTGCCCGCGTTTTGTGCAGCCGAAAGCGACTGCAACATGCGCAGGTTCATCAGCGCCGGGTTGCCTTCCAACACGAGCGCCGCGTTCGCCAGATTGCGCAGGGCGGCGCTTTCACCGCGCGCGCGTTCCAACGCAGCCTGGCCTTCCTGCTTCGCCTTCAGCACTTCGCTGAAAGCGCGCTTGAGGTCCGCCGGCAGCATCACGTCCTTCACTTCAACCGCGAGGACGTTGATGCCGATCTTCGCAGCCTCACGCTGGACGCGCGCCAGCAATTGAGCGCCGATTTCAACCCGCTGCGTGAGCAGCGCTTCAATCGTGACCACGCCAACCGTCACGCGCAGTGCAAGCTGCACGGCGTTGTACAGGTCGCCGTACCAGTTCTGCGTTTCATGGGCCGCCTTCACAGGGTCCGCCACTTGATACGTGGCGAGCACGTTGAGTTTGAGGCTCACATTATCGGCAGTCAGCACATCCTGGCCTGGCACAACGACAGAAGTCTTGCGAAGGTCCGTGATGGTCAAGGCCCAGCCGAGACCCCAGACCACATGGCGGCCTGCATTGATGAGGCGAACAAAAATGCCATATCGGTACAGCAATCCAGCGTGAGATTCCGGAATGATGTACTTGTGGATGAAAACGCCACGCGGCTGGCGGGCGCTCAATTGAGAACGGAACAGCGTATTCATGGTTTTCCTTTCTTTTTTGTGCCAGCGAGCCGGCGTTTTGTTTTTTTAACGGTTCCATCAATCCACGTGGTTGATTTCTGATAAAAAAGCGCGATGCGGAAGACCATCCTCCGGCAGCGGGAGAAATGCTTGCGCACTCCTCGCAAGGCCGCCATCAGACTGCGTTTGCACGCCAGCCTGTCCGCACCGCACCCGTTTTATGGTGTCAACCAATGACTCGGTTATGGCCGATTGCGGATTCGAACCGCGAATGAATCAACTCTTCCGCAGGACCATTCCGGCGAACTGCCCTCATGGCTGCTGGCTGATTCAAATTGATAAAATGGTCAGGGCGACGGGATTCGCACCCGCACAGTCCGCGTCACAGGCGGAGATGCTAACTCTTACATCACGACCCTGATAAACTGCATGCTTGGCGCCGGGTACAAAATTGCTGCTCGCTTTATGGCATGCCTTAGAGCCTGTCATTAACTTTTGCGAAATAGGGATTGGAGCATGAGTATGGCGAAGGCGACCCAATGGTAGCCTGCCATCGTGGTGGCCAACCTTTCGTAATCACGTGCCAAACGTCGGAATCGGGCAGCCC
>DASRBR010000322.1:0-6973 GCA_035653495.1 Verrucomicrobiia bacterium | reverse complement strand
ATTCATCATCGTCTGGTAGCGTTCCACGTCGGCCTTCGCTGCGGCGATGGCAGCAGAGGCAGCGTCTTTTTTTGCCCGTGCGTCATCGATGTCCTGCTGTGCCACCAACTCCGGATTTTTTTGGCTAACCGTTGTGAGTCGCTGAAACATCAAGTCGGCATTTGTATAATCCGCTTCGGCCTTCTGCTGCACCGCCATCGCATTATGAAGCTGATCGCGCAATTCGGGCACTTCCAGCGTTGCCAAAAGCTGGCCCGCTTTCACATGATCGCCAAAATCCACATTCATCTGGTCAACGTATCCGGATACTTTTGGGTGCAATTCAACCTCCATATAAGGGCGGAATTCGGCCGGTATCGGCACCTCGTTGTAAAGGTCCGCGCGCGCAACTTTGACAACGCCCACAGTCACAGGCGAAGTCTTTTCCGGAGTTGCATGAGAAAGCCCTCTCCATACTGCTATCGCAATCAGGATGATGGCAACAATGCCCACGAGCAGAATCGCAACGCCTTTCCGAGAGCGCGGTGAACCGGATTTCGTTTCAACAGTTGCTTCGGAAGATGGCATGGCGGGTGCGCTGTTCGGTTCGGCTGCGACAGTGTGCGAGGCTTCCAGTTTCTCAGTTTCCATGTTTTGCTTCTTTCTTTCCAGCCATGTGGGCAAGTGGCAGTTCCACAGTAAAGCGGCTGCCCTGGCCATCGGCGCTGCGGACCTCCACTTGTCCACCGTGAGCGGCGCAGATGGATTTGACAATGGAAAGCCCAAGGCCTGCACCTCCCAGTTCGCGCGACCGTGCTTTGTCCACGCGAAAGAACCGCTCAAAAATATGCGCCTGCGCCTCGACGGGGACACCGATGCCATTGTCTTCGACGCTTAAAACTGCGGTGTCGTCCCGCGTGAGCACTGAAAGGCGTATCTTGCCGCCTTCTGGCGTGTATTTGATCGCGTTGTCGAGCAGATTCACGACGACTTGTTTCAAACGGGAACGGTCTCCTTCGACGATGACTTCGTGCGGGGCGTCGGTCGAAATGGAAATCCCCTTGTCCTCCGCCAGCAGGCACATCTGTTCGGCAGTGCTGATTGCGAGCGCGGCGAGATCGAAGGGCGCGCTTTGCTTTTGGGCTTCGCCCGCATCGAGTCGCGAAATGGCAAAGAGACCCTCCACAATCCGCCCCAACCGCTCCACTTCCTCGAGGATGCTTGCGGCGGTTTCCTGCGCGTCCGAAGCCAGGTAAGCGCCTTCGACCATCGCTTCCAGTTCGCCGCGCATGATGGTCAATGGCGTGCGCAACTCATGCGAAGCATCGGCAATGAACCGCTGGTTCTGTTGCACGGCGTCTTCGAGGCGCGCAATCATCTGGTTCAATGAAACGGAAAGTCGTTCGAGTTCATCGCCGGTTTTTTCCACAGGCAATCGCTGCTTGAGATTATGCAGGCTGATGTGCGCGGCGCTGGCCGCAATCCTGTCCACCGGCGACAATGCCCTCCGCACGAGCAGGTAACCGCCGCCAATCGCCACGACAACCATCGCGGTCAGGCCAAACGCGAGGAGCGTCACCAACCGTTGTAACACGTTTTGCACTGGCTCCATCGAAACCCCGACTTCCACAACGTATTTTTTTCCGGCGCTGGTTTGATAAGGAAACGATGCGATGAGCAATTGTTTACCATCGGGCACGGACTCCTTTCGCCAGGTTGCCTTTGCGAATTGGTGCGGAAACGGCACATGGCTCGCATCGAAAATCTGGTCTTTTGGATTGGCTGATTGATAAACCACAGTCCCGGTTGCTTGCGTGATGCGGATGAACCGGTCGCTTGTTTCCGGCGCGAACCATGAATTGATTTCATTCACCACGTGCGCGGGGCCGGTCTGGTCAATGTGTGCGATCAACGTGTAGGCGACCTGTTTCGCGCGCCGCATTTGCGAATCGGCAAGGCTATGCTCGAGATACGATTTTAACCCGCCATAAACCACGCCGCCCAAAATCAAAAACACGACGATGAGCAGGCCCGCATACCATGCGATCAATCGAAAACGTAAGGAGCGCGTGTTCATGGTTCCGGCTCAGCGTTGATGGAATAACCCACGCCACGCACTGTGCGGATCAATTTCACCGGGTGCATCACGTCCACCTTGCTGCGCAAATGGCGGACATAAACATCAACAATATTCGTCAGCCCTTCGAAACTTTCATCCCAAACATGCTCAATGATCATTGTGCGCGACAGAACTCGCCCGGCGTTTGAGGCGAGATATTCGAGCAGGCTGTATTCCTTCGAGGTGAGTTCAATCCGTTTACCCGCGCGGCGAACTTGTTGCGACAGACGGTCCACTTCCAAATCAGCCACGCGCAAAACACTCGAACGGTCTGTGGCTCCGCGCCTCAACAGCGCCTTCACCCGCACCAGCAATTCGGCAAACGCGAATGGTTTGGTCAGGTAATCATCCGCGCCGGCCTCGAAGTGTTCGACCTTCTCGGCGGTCCCATCGCGAGCGGTCAGGACAAGCACGGGCAGCTTGGCGTTTTGACGGCGGATGCGTTTGAGCACCTCAGTCCCGCTGAGCCCGGGAAGCATCAAGTCCAGGAGGAGCAGGTCGTAACTATACGTTGTGGCCATTTCGAGGCCGCTCGGGCCGTCGTTGGCCACATCCACGGCGAATCGTTCGGCCCGCAGACCGCGGGCCACGAATTCCGCCACTTTCTTTTCATCCTCAACAAGCAAGATGCGCATAGAAGCAACCTTGGAACGATCACTTACTATAAATTGACATTCTCCGCATTAAAGTGCCCTGAATGAAACATTAAAATCCGTTAAGAAAAAGGAAGTAATTCCAAAGGACCCTTTGCAAAAGCCTCCAATCAATATGTCGGGTTGCACTGCGGAAGAAAGAAAGGCCCGCATCACTCAATGCGGGCCTGTCCCAACAAACCTTATGAAAAAACACCAATATGAATCCGACTCATGAAGGCCCGATTTCGTTCAAAAAAAGGCCGGCTTCATTTCTGAAACCGGCCTTCAACCAAACGACCCAACCTGCTCTGGAAAAATTAGATGTTCAGCCGTGAATAGAGCACAACCAACAGGACCAGCATCCGTCCAAAAACACTGTTCCAATCCACGCGCATGCTGTTGCGCTCGACGGGCAGTGCTGCCGCGCGGGGTTCAGCTCGCCAACCGTCCACTGCCCGAAACGGTCCTGCGTCCACTGTCAACCACACGGCCAGCACTGCCACGCAAGCCAACAGACAAAAAATGGGACTGCGATGGAGCAGCCAAATTGCCAGGGCCACCGGCGCCAGAAGCAACGTCAGGCGCAACAAAGCGGGGAAAGCCAAAGAAAAAAGCGAAACCGGTTGTGGAACTGCGATGCTTTGCGCCCTCAACTGCGGCTGAATTTGCTTGTCGTTCACACGCTCAATAAACAACGTCCGCGCGGCCAAGCAAAGTTGAACCAATACGGATTTTCTGTCGGGTCAAATGCGGACAGCCTCTCTCAATCCATATAGCGCTTGAGACTCGCATCATCCTGCGGACCAGCGAGGATGTAGATTTTACCATTGGCGGACCAGCTTGCCGAATTGAGCCGGTGGACCTTTGCGAACTCTGTTTCGCCAGTTGCCGGCGCGCCGCGCAGCCTTTCCGCATCCATCACGAAGAGGAACACCGGCTGGTCCGACGCCGACTTGAGGCAAACCATCGAAATCTTCCGGCTGTGCCATTGCAGCGCGGCATAGCCCGTCGCGCTCAATTTCGCCAACGGCGGCGTCAGTGTATAATCAGGGCATCCCTTTCCCAACAATTCACTGTGGATTTCATTCAGGTTGGTGTTCACCACCATCAGGTAAGGCCGTTGCGATTCGGACACGATACGGTCGCGGCAATCGCGGAAATTATCGCGCCGGTTTCCGTTGAAAAGCGAGAACAGCGCCACGCCCAGCAAAATGATTGCGGCGGCTGCGGCCAACGGCAGCACCGGGTTGCGCAAGGTGATGATCCGTCCGCGCGCATGCGCGTCCTCACGCAGAATGTCCCGTTTCAAATCCTGCGGCACGGGGATTTCCTTGAGCTTGCGGCGGATCGCGTTGTAAACCGCGCATTGGTTCTCATGCCATCGCGCCAGTTCTTCGTCGCGCTGCACCCACTGCAACGCCTCGGCCATCTCCGGGTCCTGGCCATCATCAGTTCCCGGCCGGAACAAACGCAACTTTTCCCTGGCTTGTTCTTTATCCATGGCCCATCCGTGAGTTGTGCGCGCGGCCATTGCCGCTGCTGTTCAAGACCAACTGCTGCAATTGCGCCAGGCCCCGCGAAATGCGCGATTGCACCGTGCCCAGCGGCACGTCCAGGATATCCGCGATTTCCTTGTAGGAACAATCCTCAAGATAAAACAGCGCCAAAGGCGCCTGGTAAGGCTCGGCCACCTGTCCCAACAACTGGACTATCCGCGATGCATCCAGCGCGTTGACCATCTCCGGCGTTATCACAGGCAGTTCATGTTCCGACTCGCTCAATTCCTGGTGCGGAAAGCGGACAATCTTTCGGCGCGAATTGAGAAATTCCCGATGCAACGTTGTGAAGAGCCAGGTTTTCACTTTTGAGCCGTCTCGCAACTGATGGCCTTTGGTGGCCCAGATGTAAAACGTTTGCTGCGTCAAATCCCGCGCATCTGCTTCCATCCGCGTCAGCCCGAATGCGAATTGATACAGCGGCCCATAAAAGCGGGCCACCAGACTTTCAAAGTCTAATGCTTCAGACATGCGGTCGTTCTGATTTAAGACGCGACAGGACAACGCCTTGTTCCCAATGATGCCATTATATTTTGCCCGCACGGTCAAGCCTCGACCCGACACAAAAGCTGGCTGACTGGCCTGAACTGGAATAGCCGATGAGTTACCCTTTGAGCGTTGATTCTGAACAGCTTCTGCTGGTTTTTGCCTGTCATGAGTTACTAACGTCAATCCTTGACCCCTCGCGAGGCCTGTAAGCGCAGGCGTCCTTCCCAGGCCGCCGAATCTTTCAAAAAACTGTTTTTTATTTCGCGGATTTATGCAGAACACCCCCCTCAGACGCGGAATTATGCGGAAATATGCCGAACAGCAGGCACTGCCTGCACCCAATGATGGCAGCAGAAGGCAGTCTGCCAAGACCTGTCGCGCGTCCGAGTTGGACGGACCGCCGGCCTCCGGCCCGGCATTTTGGCTGCCAATTAGGTTGAGGGAGTTTGACGCGGACAGGGCTGTCCGCGCTCCGACGCTATCCGGAATTATCCGACGCAACCCGATTTTATCCGACCCAGCCTCTGGCAAGCGGAAACACCGAACACCTAATGACGAACATCGAACGGCTGATGGCACCTGATCAGGAACATTCGATATTCGGCGCTCGTCGTTGGACGTTCGGTGTTTCATGGCCTTTAGGTCGTTGGCGCTGCGATCAAATTTTTTTTAAAATATCCCGAATTATCCCGGAATATCCCGGTCAAAGTGGAACCAGGTGAAACAAGGTGAAACGAAATGAAACGCCTCCAAAATCCGATGCTGGATACTGGATGCTCGATGCTGGCACGCGACGGTAGGGACGGACCGCTGGGCCGTCCGCGCTCGAACCGCTCGCAAAATTTTTTCCGTAAGTGAAACAAGGTGAAACAAGGTGAAACGAGGTGAAACGCTCCGTCTGGTTTTGCGTGAAAATCACGCGAGAGATCGTAAGTGTAACCTTCCCCTGCGGGTCCGAGCAGGAGCGCGGGTCGGCGACCCGCGGCGAGCTTGAAGGTTCCCAGCGCAGTCGTTTGGCCTTGCGCTGCGGCTCATCGAGCCGCGCTCCTGCGCTATCCGATATTATCCGACACAACGCGACACACCTTTCCCAGCTTTCAATTCTCCTGATAGGGGCCACAGATTGCACCGATTGCACAGATGCCTCGGATAAATAGGGAATATCCCTTTTCCGTGAAATCTGTGTCATCTGTGGCTGATTGCAGAATTCGCGGCCCTGATGCGAGATGGTTGGCATAAGGTTCTTCTCTGGTGCTGGCAGTCGTGCTTGGGTTTTTACGCGATTGCGAAAGGAGGGTCTTTCATGGGAGGTACGACAGGATCAAATACAGCTCAAGTTAAAACCATTCGCTCCGACGTGGAATTGCCGGTTCGCTGAACGTCTGGCGGCGTCCCGTTGTGTGTTCCTTGCACACGAGCACATTGTGGCAGGATGCTGGGAAAAAGTCAATATTTTTAAAGTGCGTTTTGGAAAATAAAATTGACACTCTCACGCTGGATTTTGCGTGCCGCATGCGCTAACTTGGCGGGCACCGAAGTAGCTGTTTATAATCTTCATTTTTCAACCTGGCTGCTTCTTCCAACCGACAGATTGGCGCTTTAACCCTTTCGCGAAGAACTGCTGGGACAGACGAGCCAGCCCGCAGGTGAATCCCATTAGAGGAGATCAAGCTAAATCGTAGCCATTTGATGATAATGGGTATTTGATTTCCGGCTGGAACGGGCAACTTGCTGCTTTGTAGAAAAGATGGTTATCGTATCGCATAAGAATGGAACGGCGATAGTTAATGGGGGGAGCGCGTGTTGCCCGTCCGGAAGGACCTCGGTTGCTGCGCACGGCGTCTCGCCGTGCGCTTTCTGGTTCTTCTCCATTCGGCGAGACGCCGAACGGGGCACGCGGGACGCGTGCGCTCCCCAAAACACAACCATATTTCCAGTCGTTTCCAACGGGCACGGATGTTCTCCACAAAGCAGCAACTTGTCCGTTTCGGTCGGCTTGGATGGGTGAAACAGAACTGTCCGGCAAGTTGCCGGACAGAACAGGCTGGTAGCCTGTTCCACCCAAACCAATCCCTTGAGATTCGTTTGATGGCTATAGTTTAATTTAAAGTGCTCCAGCGAAACGAACTGCGGCAATCCGACGAGCAAAAGCCGAATGTATCTTCGCCGAGGATATGAAGAAATTAAAATGGTAG
>DASRBR010000321.1:0-4296 GCA_035653495.1 Verrucomicrobiia bacterium | reverse complement strand
AGCTTGCTCACTGTCCATTTTTTAATGGGAAGTACAGGATTGAATATTGGGTCGCCTTCAACCCCTCTTTGAAAGCAAAAGGAAAACAGAAACTGAAATAATCATTGCATTAAGCGCCAACGAACAAAGTGCAGCCACAGGATTTGGTCCTGCCACCCACGGATGAAAAAAAATATGAAAAAATGGCAAGGACCAATAGACGACAGGCTCCAATCGTTCCGGACAAAATCTCGCTGCCAAAATCATCGGCAGGATTCCAGTGCAGGCCGAAATAAAACCCTTCATTTCAATCAGGAGATCAATTGGATCTCAGCGATAAATTTCGCGCCGATGACCGATAGCAAGCAAATAAATCTCCTGCTTCGCCGCGTCAAATTTGTAAATCACTCGATAATCCCCGACGCGCAAGCGAAAGGTATCGGTTCCAGTCATTCGGTTGTGCGGATAGGTTTCCAAACGAGTACCCATCCCGTCAATTTTTGCTTCGATTCGACGCTTTACTTCCAGAGGAAGTTTTTGAAAAGCATGGTCAAACGCAGTGTAATAAACCTGAAGCGCCTTGCTCACGTGATCAGGGTTGACGCACGCGCGGCCTCTTTCCTTCTTTCATCTCGCGTTCAGATGCCTCAATCTGCGCCTTGAACTCCTCCCGCATTTCCAACTGGTCCTCGAGCACGTTTTCGAGCCATTCATGGATTTCCTGCATCTCCGCTTTGCTGAGACGTTGAATCGCAGATTCAATTTCCTTTACTGTGCTCATGAACAACTTCAGATGAGAATACCATTCTGCATCCTCGTGTCAACGCGCAGCATCCCAACTTTAAGCATGAGACCTCAATCTCTAAACTCGCTCTATAAGTACCATCTGACATAAATTATGGCTAATCCCACCCCATGCGGTCGTTGGATTCGGAAGTTTCGGCTGTGGGATTGGAAATGTTTTTTGTCTGGATTGGACGCGGCTTCCGTAAGCGGGGAAGTGGCAAATTGGGTTTGGGTTTTTGAATGATGGAAGGTTTTGGTTTTGCCACAGGAGCCAACGGCAATTCCGGTTCGCTCAGCTTTTCGCGGTTGGAGCCGGACAAAGGCAGGGGAATTTCCGATTTTTCGGCCACGATGACCTGAATGCCGCGATGGTGCAACTCCGCTACAAGGTCGGCCGGCGCGTCGGAATCAGTCACGATAATGTCTATCTCAGAAAGATCGCAGAGTTGGGCGACGGAGCGCCGGGCGAACTTCGTGTGGTCCATGCAAAAAATTACTTTGCCGGCGGCGCGGAGCATTGCGCGCTGGATATCTATCAAAAGTGCGTGCGAATTGGAAATGCCCTCCAACGTGATACCGCCGGAACTCATGATGGCCACGTCAGCATGCAAATCTGAAAACGCGGCGACCGCCAGCGGGCCAACCAGGACGCCCAAACGCGGATAAACGATGCCGCCGGTGACAATTATCTCAACCTGCTGCGTCGATGCGAACAAATTGGCAACCGGCAGGGAGTTAGTAATAATCTGCAAAGCCTCGGGTTTCAAGTGCCGCGCCACATGATAAACCGTCGAACCGGCGTCCATGATGAGACTTTGGCCGGGCTGAATCAATTCGGCGCAAGCCTTCCCAATTGCCTCTTTTTCAGGCAGTTGCAATGTATCGCGACGCGAAAACGCGAATTCCTCGGATTGCACAGTTAACAGTCTCGCACCGCCGTGCGTACGGCGAATCGTGCCGTTTGCCGCCATTTCGATGACATCACGGCGCACCGTAGAAATTGAAGCAAGCACCTGATTCGCAAGCTCTTCTAAAGAAGCGAATTCAGCCTTTTGCAGATATTCTGCAATTCTTTTTTGGCGTTCTTCAGATGTCATGGTTCGCATTATGGAATATTATGAAAGATTTTGCAAGATTTTTGTTGACTCTGTTCAAAATATTGATAGAAATGCGCCAAGTCCAATATGGACGCGGCAAATAAAAATATTCATCGTGCAGTTGTCGAACACCTGGTTCGACAGCTCGTTTATGAGCGTCTCGGCAAGCCGTTGCCCCGACAGGCAATCGGCACTGACCCACTCGTCGTCAACGTAAGCGCGCGCCATTGTCATCTCACCCAGGAAGCTGTTCAGGCTCTTTTCGGGGCAGGGCATCAGCTTCAACCGCACAAGTGGCTTTATCAGGAAGGACAATTCGCCGCGAAAGAAACAGTGACCCTCATCGGTCCGCGCAGCCGGGTGATTTCCAATTTGCGCATCCTCGGCCCGTGCCGTTCGCTCAATCAAGTTGAACTGGCATATACGGACGCCATCGCGCTCGGTTTTGAGATTCCGTTGCGGCTTTCCGGCAACATCGCGGGCACGCCCGGTTGCATGCTGATGGGGCCGGCTGGATTTTTTGAGATGAAAGAAGGCGTCATTCGCGCGGCACGGCACGTTCACATGAGCCCGGCGAACGCGGAATTTTACGGCGTGAAGGCCGGCGACAAAATGCGATTGAAAATCGGCGGGCCATGCGCCATCGCGCTGGATGAAATGCTCGTGCGCGTGGACAAGGCGTTCCGGCTCGAGGTGCACATTGACACCGACGAAGGCAACGCGTGCGATTTGCAGCCGGATACTCCGTGCGAATTATTGAAATAAACTCAACATCAACAAAACACCAAAATGAACGAAGCAATCGGCATGATTGAAACCAAGGGCTTCACCGGGAGCGTCGAGGCAGCGGACGCCATGGCCAAAGCCGCAAACATCACCATCTCCAAGACCGTACCCATCGGCGGCGGCTTGATCACCGTCATTTGCAAGGGCGACGTGGCAAGCGTCAAAGCCGCCGTGGATGCCGGGGCGAAAGCCGCGAGCAAGACCGGCGAATTGATAGCGTCGCACGTCATCGCGCGGCCGCATGAAGACTTGTTCAAAGGTTTTCTCGGCGACGCTGCCAACTCCAACGCGGCCAAGAAATAACAACTCAACCTAAAAAACTTTATGGCACAACAAGCAATCGGGATGATCGAAACCAAGGGCCTGTGCGCGTCGTTTGAAGCTGCGGACGCTGCGTTGAAGGCTGCGAACGTGAGCTTCACCGGCTGGGAAAAAATCGGCAGCGGTTATGTGACCGTTTTTTTCCGCGGCGACGTTGCCAGCGTGAAAGCGGCGACGGACGCTGGCGCGGCGGCCGCCGCGCAAGTCGGCCAGGTCGTCAGCGTGCAGGTGATTCCACGTCCGCACGAGGGACTGGCGAGCCTGGGCAAGTGGCTGGCGTGACGTGATGATTTCCCCGACGTTAGTTTTCATGAGCTGCGACAAATATTCCGCGAGGTCTTGGAGTGCGGCAGTCCTCTGCCGCTTTGGCGCATTTACGAAGATTGGAAAGCGGCAGAGGACTGCCGCAATCCAAGACGCTGCCGCGCTTAGGTCAGCCTTTCTTTGCAAATCCGCCCATTACGGCCTTAACCAACCGTGAAGATACTCGTAG
Source organism: Verrucomicrobiia bacterium (assembly GCA_035653495.1). Classification (GTDB taxonomy): domain Bacteria; phylum Verrucomicrobiota; class Verrucomicrobiia; order Limisphaerales; family Pedosphaeraceae; genus DATAUW01. The sequence goes on along the minus strand of DASRBR010000321.1, from coordinate 834 downwards.
CCAACCTTGGTTCCACATCGCTCAAGTGGCGGCTGTTCGATTTCTCGAACGGCGCCGAGCGCATGTTGCACAAGGGCGGCTTCGAGCGCGTGACCGATTACGCAAAGACCATCGAGGAATGCCTCGGTTTGCTGCGCGATGCCGGGCATATCGCGAGCGAGAAAGATTTGGCCGCCGTAGGTTTCAAAACAATTGCCGCAAAAAATATCACCGGCTGCGTGCGTCTGGATGAGCGCGTGCTGGAGGCAATGGCGATGTTCAACGGCATCGCGCCCGCTCATAATCCGCCGTACATCACAGGGGTCCGATTGTTCGCGAAACGGATGCCCGGCGTGCCGTTGGTCGGATTGTTCGAGACCGCGTTTCATCAATTCGCGCCGGAAGCGGTGATGCGTTACGCCGTGCCGGATTCTTGGCATGAGGCCGGCGTGCGACGCTGGGGATTTCATGGCGCGAGCCACAAATTCATCGCCGAACGCAGCGCGCAAATGCTGGGTCGCGACGATGTCGCCGTGCGCGCCCAAAATCTTTATTTGGACGGCGGCGCGAGCCCCGTTCGCAAGCCGGACCTTCGCGTGATTTCGTGTCATCTCGGCGGCAGTTCGAGCATCACAGCGATTCGCAACGGCATTTCCGTCGAGACGAGCATGGGGCTGAGTCCGCAATCGGGTTTGCCGCAGAACAATCGTGTCGGCGACCTCGACAGTTTTGCGGTGCCGTTCGCGATGCGCACTCTCGGGCTTTCGTTGGACGAAGCGGAACGGCAATTGTGCAAGGAATCGGGCTTGAAAGGATTGAGCGGCGTATCCAATGACATGCGCGACGTCTCCATGG